>JAILBM010000270.1 GCA_024680925.1 Butyrivibrio sp. | reverse complement strand
ATAAACATTTATTTAAATATGGCCTACCACAAAAAATCCTTTTTTACAAAGTAGGCCAAAATAAACAATAAATTCCTACGGCCTACTAAGTTAAAACATATAGATTTTTGGCACACCAAATCAAAAATCCTGAAAAAAAACCATTTAAATGCCTTCGCTGCAGGGCTTATTTTCCTCTTGTATCACTTTCTTAAGAAACCCCTAGCAAGTGCGGATTTCTGTTTGAAGTCAACAAGAACATATATTTTAATTTCAAATATAGCATTCTGGTCAAATTAAATCGCTTAATCCCTTTGTCACTCGTATAAATTTTGTCCTTAACTATGTAAACAAACTCTAATCAGGTCATGGAAGCCGCTACATCATTCAAATCAGATAGCATAAAACGAAAGGAATATACTTATGAATTACAATGAAGCATTAATAATCACAAATACTTTGCTTGAAAAAACATCTTCTTCTCTGGCATCTGCTCCTAAAGGGCATCTCAGAACTTCAACAAAGAAAAAAATATATACTTACTATCACGTATATAATAAAAAATACGGAAGTGCAGGAAAATATATATCAAAAGAAAAGGAAAAACTCATTCATAATCTTGCCCAAAAGGATTATGACTCTCATCTCTTACCTGAAATTAAAAAAATCATGAAAACAATCTCTTTAATAAATTCCTATAATATAGATTTATTTGATTACACTCCAATTATCACAAGCCTTCAAGAAATTTATAATAACATGTCACCGGCAAAAAAGTTTTTTGTAACCCCCTACATTGAAAATGATGAGCACTATATTTCAAAATGGCTGAAACAGGAATATATCCACAAAGGATTTAACCCTAAATACCCTGAAATATATACTAATAGTGGAATCAGAGTAAGATCCAAATCAGAAAAAATTATTGCTGATAAACTTGATGAACTTAAAATCCCCTATCTTTATGAGAAGCCTCTACAAATCGATGATAATCTAACCATATTCCCGGATTTCACTTTATTAAACACAAAAACTCGTAAAGAGATTTATTTTGAACACTTTGGCATGATGGATAATCCTGATTATAGTGAAAAAGCTATATTAAAAATAAACAGCTTCATAAAAAGCAATATAATTCCGGGTCAAAATCTATTATTAACATTCGAAACATCGTCATTTCCATTAAATATGGATAATTTTGAAAAAATGCTGCAAAGCTATTTTTATTCACCATAAACTTATACTCACTTTTCATTGCTATAATACAGGTATTTCAAATAAAAACATCTCCAAAATATAGCAGGTTTTCTTACCAAATATCCGGCAAGAAGAAAATTGAAATTGCTTACTTTGGAGATGTTTATTTTTAATCCATTGTGTTAAATTACCATATAGTTGCCTGTCCGGCTGATTTAAAATCCAAGAATAATATTGCTATTATCTCTTCAGATTTGTAAGTTCTTCAAGGAGTGTATCTGATACAGTGATAATACGGCTGTTAGCCTGAAAACCACGCTGAGTAGTGATCATGTTTGTAAACTCATTTGAAAGGTCAACGTTAGACATTTCCAAAACACCTGTATTCATGTAACCACCGTCAATTGTAATATCCTGAACAGATGCCGCGCCGGAGTTAAGGGTTTCTGTATAAAGGTTATCACCTTCATGGGAAAGACCGGAAGCATTGGCAAATTCAGCTGATGCAATCTGTCCAAGAAGCTTTGTCTGACCATTACTGTAAGTAGCATTGATCTTACCGTCTGTACCTACTGTAATACCATTCATCTCACCCACAGATCTTCCTGTATTAAGGCTCTTAAGATCACCCTTTACGGCTTTAATTGTAGATGAACCATTGGTGTTATAGTTTGTAACCGTTGAAAAATCTATATCTATATCTGTAAATCCGGCCATAAACAGCTGACCGTCATCATCTGTTGCGCTCTGATTAAAGTCAAGAGTAATTGTGCCTTCAGGAGAAGTAATTTCACCGGTTTTAGGATCAAAGGTAAGAGTTACATTATTGTTCTGAAGAACTAATGTACCATCTGATAAAATCTCATATGTCGTAGTCTCATCCAGGGATGATGCATCAAGATCATAAACATTTTTGAAGAAATTTGCTGTTGTTGATGATCCTGTTATATCGGTAACATATCCAACTCTGTCAATATCTTCATAGGTTGTGCTGGCATAGGATATTGTACTAGATGTATAAGCAGATATTGAACTGTTTGCTACTGAATAAGATGTTGTAGTTGTTGTGGTCTTATCATAATCATAAGAAACGGTTAATTTTCCGCTGGAACTGATTTTGAAAGTTCCTGCTCCGTAGTTGGCATCAATATAGTCTGAATAAGTAAGACCGTAAGCTGCAAAAAGTTTATCGTAGTTAGATGAAACTGTATTATCATTATCCGGGGTAATCGATGCTGCAACTATATTATTACTGCTGTCTATAATAGTAATAGTTGATGTGGCACTGCTATCTGTACTTATAGTACTAAGAGGATCTGCATAAGATGTACCACTGCTGGTTATAATATTAAGTCTGCCATCACTTGAAACCAGAAATTCTGTATTGGTGTAATTTGACATTGTTACACCATATACAGCTGCTACCGCGGTATCATATGTGGAAGAATCTAAATATGCATTCTGAGGAATTGTATAAGTTGTTGTTCCATCAGTATATTTAAAATCAGAAGTATAGGAGTATCCGTCTTCAAGTGTAGCTGTGGCCGTTCCGGTGGTTTTAGCTGTTGTTGAAACAGAAAATGTAAGTGTACCATCACTGGCTATAGAATAGCTGGCACCTGCATTAATATAATCCTCTATAGTATCATCATCTATTTCGTAGATTTCACTGAAGAAATCAGGATAAGTAGAATATAATGTACTTAAGGCAGATGAGTCTCCGCTTCTTGTTATATCTGTATAAGTAGTACTGCTTTTCATGGTTATTGTTGTATCTGTATAGCTTGATACAGTATAACCGGAAGGAGTAACCGTTGTCTGTCCGTTACCTGATTCGGAATCTGTAAAGCTGACATTCTGAAGCTTTTCAGCACCTATACTGTTACCATCGGAATCGATAATATCATCGAGGGTAAAAGTATAAGTATGTTCAAGATTATCTACATCTCTTACAGAAAATTTTGCTGTATAAAGATATCCAAGATTATCATAAAATTCTATTGTAACTGTTTTTCCTGAATCTGAAGTTACGTTTGTATCATTGGCATCAATATTTCCGCTTACAACACCTGCTGTTGTTCCTGCAGGGGGATAGGTTGTATTTTCTTCACTCATGATTTGAAGCTTACCGATACCACCATTGGTATTAACAGATATTTCACCTGTTGTAGCATCTTCTACTGCACTCCATCCATATACATAATAACCTGTAGACTGCATTGCAAGGTTTCCGGCACCATCAACATAGAAGGAACCATCTCTTGTATACATAGTCTGAACACCATCATTAACGATAAAGAAGGCATCACCTGTTATCATCATATCGAAAGGATTATTTGTAGTCTGAGTAGCTCCCTGAGTATCAATAGCTGTACCAATGGCACCTGATTTTGAACCAAGACCGATCTGACGAGGGTTTACACCACCCTTTACTTCAGATGCTGCTGTGGCACTCTGGGTTGTCTGATACATAAGGTCACTGAATGTAATTGACTGAGATTTGAAAGATGTTGTATTTACATTGGCAATATTATTACCAATAACGTCCATCTTAGTCTGGTGTGTACGCAGACCTGCCACACCAGAGAAAAGTGATTTCATCATAACTTTTGTCCTCCTGTAAGTGAGGACGGATCATATAGCAAGAGATTCCATCTGTCAGTCAGGAATCTAAGACTTCCTGTCTACCACTTCGGGGTAGCTTAAGGTCCAGTCATGCAATAACTGCTCCGTCTATATTTGTAAATACGTTACTGTCTGTACCGGTCTGATCCATTGCTGTAACAACTGTGTTGTTAGGTATATTAACTATAAATGCCAGCTGATCAACCAGTATAAGTGATTCATTTATTCCTTTTTCTCCTGCCTGAATCATGCCCTTATTCAGTCGGTCCATCTGAGCATCTGTCAGTTCAATATTTCTGTCGTTAAGTCTTCCCATGGCGTGCTTTGAAAATTTTACACCTTCAGTCTGGTTCTGACTCTGGATCTGTTCCAATACCTGATTGAAAGAAAATCCGCTAGCTGTAGGCTTTGCACTTGATGTCTTGGGCTTATTGTTAAAATATTGATTTTGTACCTGCTCAATGGAGAGGAAATTTGAATTGTTCTGTATCATATATCGTCTCCTCCATGAGATTTTTTAACCAAAAAATGATTTATAAGTTATTTTTTATAAACTCTTAAGGATTGATAAAATTCTTAAACATCTGCTGCTTCCTGAAGCTCTGCCACTCTTAAGATATACTGTTTAAGGGTTGTAACATCGGTACTGCTGATAAAGCTCTTTACCTTATCCGAGAAGTTATCATAAGCAAGTCCAAGATTATTTATTGTATCCGCATCATCGAGGGTTACTTCTTCAAGTGTAGCCGGAAGCTTACTGATTGCTTCTGAGAACTCTTCTGCTGTTTCCTGAGCTTCGATATATTCTGTATCAGCTACAGCATAAAGATCATCCATTTTGTAATTGGTTCCGTCAATGCTAAGATATGCCTCTCCGCCGCTATAGGTTACAAAATCCACAACACCCTGGATCTGTGTAGTCTGTCCTGTAGCTTCACTAGTCTGATTGATTATAACTGTCTTACCCACAAGATCCGATGCTCTTGAAAGAGTCATTGCATCTGCCATATTCTGAAGCTGTTCTACCTGTGAAAACTGAGCATACTGTGAAATATATTCTGTATTGGATGTAGGTTCCAGGGGATCCTGATATTTCATCTGGGCAACCAGAATGTTCATAAATGCATCTTTATCATAACCTGAAGCTGTGGTAGTTGTGGTTTTTGTGGTAGTATCAACTACGCTGCCATTAACTACAGATGCACTAACATTACTTACACTACTTGTATCTGCCATATATTCCTCCAATCTTTAAATACTTTATTTTGACCTTTAAGCTGTATAATCAACGGAATTACCGTTTAAAGCCATCATCTGAGCCACCAGCTTATCGGCATCATCCATCTCGTCGTCTATATCAAGACTGAGATCTCCCAGATTAATTCTTCTTACTTTCTTTAAATTTGAAGAATTTTCTTTATTGTTTTCACGACCATTCTGCTCAAGATTTTGTTCAAATGCACGAGTTTCAACAGATACACTGATTTCTGTAACTTTAAGTCCCTGTTCATCAAACTGCTTTTGAAGCTGTGCTATCTGTGACTGAAGTGCTTCCCTTACCGTTTCATTTTGAGTAGTAAACTGGGCAATCATATTGCCGTCTTTTGTAGTTGATAACAAAATATTTACATTTCCAAGGGTTTCAGGGTTAAGATGCATCTCGAGTTTTGTGGTATCAGTTTCAATATTAAGCTTGATATATTCAGTAATCTGATCGATTATGTCCTGAGCATTTTTTACAGGCGAATCCAGACCTGCAAGGCTTTCAAAGTTCTGAATACTGTCATTAACCTTATCAAGAAGCTGATTCCAAAATGTATTGGCCATATTCATCTGACCATCCATATCCGAAACCATTTCCTTTTTTACTGTCTGGGTTTCGGTTAAAAAAGTAGCACTTCTTTGTTCCTTGTTTTCAGAACCCATATCTTCTCTTCTGTTTCCAAGCTTTTCAAGCATTCTTGCAATATTATCTTTATCACCGGGTTCTGTAATTCCAACCTGTTCATTGTTATTTACATTCTCTTCGCCTTTGTCTAAAGGCTTAAACTGCATTTGCTCAGGATTTACAGCTTTTTCTATAGGCTTGCCATTTAGAATATTATTAAATTCTTCTTCACTAAGTCCCAGCTCGTCAGCCAATTCTTTAGTAAGTTCTTCGGCACTTGCCATGAGATCTTCAAGGTTATTAAAGAGTTCTCCATCTGTAACCACTTTTTGATTTTCGCCAAATACTACAATTTCATCAACCAAGGCTGCCATATTCTCAGGCTGCATAAGATCTATAGGACTAAGTCCAAGGATTTCCATTGCCTTTAGAACATCCTCTGTATCCATATTCATCTTTTCGGAAACTTCATCCACAAGCTTATTTCCAGCTTTTGTCAGTTCCTCCAGAATCATATCTATGGACTTACCGTCTGTCTTTTCACCATCTTGTGATATATCTTCTGCATCAATTTTCTCTTCTGCCTGATTATCCTCCAAAGGTTTCTCCGGCTTATCCTCCGGTTTTACCTCCTTTGACTTATCAGTATTTTTCATCTTACCGGGTTCAGTTTTATCACCTGTTTTATCCAGTGAATCATTACCATTTTCACTACCGGTGGCATCTTTGGGTTTAAGTCTTGTGTTGTCTCTTGCCTGTTCTGAAAACATTGATTCAATCTTTCTTTCAGACTGGCTAACGGAAGCTGTCATGCTGTACTGTGTTGTCTTTTGAAATACTGCTGCAAATCCGCCCGGCGGATCAGCAGAAAGGCTTTGAGGTGTTTTCAAAAGCTCTGCCACATTACCGGCCTGTACATTTCCAAGGGACATTATATCGCTCATTCCGGCATTTCCCATGCTTTGTCCTCCTTTCATTTAGTTGTCAAGGTTCTCCAAAATAGGGCATAGTATTCCGGATAATCTTTCAAAAAAAATATCGGTTAGGGGGGCCTGTTTCTTAACCCGTCTAACCGATATTTTAGAAATTTAATATTATCCTGTTACCTCAGTACTTTCTTTTTCAAGTGATGATGGCTCCAGAAGTCTAGTTACTCTTGCTGCATTTTCTTCAGTCATTGCTGCAAGGATATCGCCTCTGTTTTCGGAACTCATCTTGGCAAGTATCTTTGATACAAGCTCAGCCTGATCCTGATTTTCAACCATTTCATCAAAAATAGCTGCAGCAGCTTTGGCTTTCATTCCCGAATAAGTCTTGGCATATTCGCTAATAGCTTCGTCAGTAACTTCATCACTGACTATCTGTGCATAAATCTGTGCCGCTATGTCAGGTTCTATCATGGCATAATAAGAAGCAAACACAGATGGATCCGGCGAACTGTCTCCATAAACTATACTGTTATAAAAGTTTGCTCTTTGTTCTTCAAACTCAGCCTGTTCCTCTTCAAAAGGTTCAAGCCTTTCAACTTCCGCCTCCAGCTTTTCAATTGTGGCGGCATATTGGCTGTTAAGCTCCATCTCATCCTTAAGGGCATTTTCCAGTCTTTTAATATATGCATTGGCTTCATCAATTGTGGTAATATCCGAACCCGATGCGCCGCTGGTACTCTCAGAGCTGATATTCGTTGTGTAATTATTGATTGTAACCTGGTCCGTTGACCCTTCGGGAAGTATCATATTCAGATATGGAACATCACCTATTATAGGTGCAAGCACACCTGAACCAAATCCTCCCACATCCATCTTTATGAGCAGTGACATAATTGCAAGCCAGATAATAATTATAAGAAGTGTAATAAGAAGTGTTGCTATTCCCCCACCGTTATCACCATTTATTTCTGCCTGCCTTTCAGCAAGTTCCTGTTCTCTTTCCTTCTGCTCTTTTTTCTGTGCCTTTAGCTCGTCCTTGAACTTTTTTCTATCAGCTTTCAGTTGAGCTTTAGCTAATTTGGGGTCATCCGGTATGTAATTATTGTTGTCGTTTTCAGCCATTTATTTCCCCGCCTGTAGTTATTATTGTTCTTGTATTTTCTGACCATAGGTAAAGCTGGTTCTCTGGTCCATTTCTTTAAATTCAGCAGCCTTTTCTTCTTCAAGAAACTGTTCAAAAGCTCTTTCTCTTAGCTTTTCCTGCATTTTCCTTTCCTGAACGGCTCTGTTTAGCTTTGCTCTAACCTTTTCATACTCCATTCTGTAATACTGAACCACTTGCTCCTGTTGTTTTATCAGAACATCCATCTGCGCAACGGCATAATTAGTATCAGCAATTTCCTGTACGTTAAGAGTTTGTTTTCTAAGCTCCACTCCATATTCAATATAGGAAACCTTTCGCCCCCTTAGTTCATTAAGCTTATCAACTTCATTGTTAAGCCTTATCTGAGCCTCGGCAAACTCCATTTTTATCTGGTCTTCTGTTTTCTGTTTTATATTAAGAATTGTCTGCATGGAATATACAAATTTTGCCATACATCATCCATCCTTACTTAAACATGCTCTCCAGTTCTGCAACAATTTGTTCAAAAGTAAATTTCTCATCGGTAGACTGCATAAGAAACCTGTTTACCTGTTCTATCTTGGCTATAGCATAATCAATGTTTTTATTGGCACCGGATTTATAAGCACCAATATTTATAAGATCCTCTGCATCATTGTAGGTAGCCATTACATTTTTCATTTTTCCTGCTGCGTTTTTCTGTTCAGGAGATGCTATGGCACTCATACATCTTGAAATACTCGCCAATACATCTATGGCAGGATAATGATTTTTTTGCGCCAGCTTACGATTAAGAACTATATGGCCATCAAGAATTGAACGTGCAAGGTCGGTAATAGGTTCATTAAAATCGTCACCATCAACAAGAACGGTATAAAGACCTGTAATAGAACCTTTTCTGGACTTTCCCGCCCTCTCCAAAAGCTTTGGCATTTCAGCATACACTGATGGGGGATAACCTCTTGAAACAGGAGGTTCACCGTTAGCAAGGCCGATTTCCCTTTGAGCCATGGAAAAACGTGTAAGAGAATCCATCATAAGAAGAACATCTTTACCCTGATCTCTGAAATACTCTGCAATGGATGTAGCTGTCTTGGCAGCCTTTAATCTTTCCAGGGCAGGTTTGTCGGAGGTGGCAACTACCACAACACTCCTTGCCATGCCTTCAGGTCCCAGATCTCGTTCTATGAATTCTCTAACCTCTCTTCCACGCTCTCCTATAAGAGCAATGACATTTATATCAGCAGCAGTATTTCTTGCAAACATTCCAAGAAGTGTGGACTTACCAACACCTGAACCTGCAAATATTCCGATACGCTGACCTTTGCCAACTGTAAGAAGTCCGTCCACTGCCTTTACCCCAAGAGGAAGGACATCTGAAATAGGGTCTCTCGACATAGGATCCGGAGGCTGATTTTCTACAGAATAGGAAATTCCGTTCTCAAGCATTGTCCCTTTACCATAGGAAGTACCATCTATCCTGCCAAGTCCGTCAAGAGTTTGCCCCAGGAGTCCGTCACCTACATTTACCCTAAGGGGAGCATCTGTATTTTCCACAATGCTTCCGCTTCCGATACCGCTGGTATTTTCATAAGGCATAAGCTGAACATGATTATTTTTAAATCCAACCACCTCTGCCATTGTAGGCCTGCCAGAAGATGAGGATATATCACTGTCTTTTTTCTTTGGATAAATCCAGCAGATATCTCCC
Organism: Butyrivibrio sp.; assembly: GCA_024680925.1. Taxonomy (GTDB): domain Bacteria; phylum Bacillota; class Clostridia; order Lachnospirales; family Lachnospiraceae; genus Butyrivibrio. The sequence goes on along the minus strand of JAILBM010000270.1, from coordinate 25,289 downwards.
ATTTTGGCATCAGGCCCTGCAGATTCTATAGTCAGTCCAACTACATTTATGACCTTTCCACTCATTCTGTAAAAAGGCAGATTCTGAAGTTTTTTGTATTTATCAAAATCAATTTTACTTGTCAGCAAAAAAGTACCCCTTTAATTACGCTTTCTGTCAAAGGATAATAACTTAAGCTTTCTTGTAAGCTCTGAAAGTTCTACTCCCACACTACAATCAAATACTCCCCCATCAGTTTCAACTATGCACTCATTTTCCTTAAGCATGGGATCTTCAATTATTTCAAGGGATGCATTTGGTGTTGTAACTGCCTCTTCAAGGCGGTTCCTTTCATCTGTAACCATGTCATAATCCATAGAAGAAACATGAACAATCATATTATTTCCGGGTTCAACACGGCTTAAGGTGTTCTGTAACAGATGCAGAACTATGGATTTATCTTCCCGGAAATCTATATTAAAAACATGTTCAAAAATATCTGTTAGAGCATCTACCATTTGAGGTTCAAGCTCATCCACAAGTTGTTGGTATTCGCCCTCAAGCCTTACTCTATCCTCATTAGCCTGCGCAACTATATTGTCAGCTTCACGTTTGCCCTGATCAAAGCCTTCCTGGTACCCTTGAGCTCTTCCCTGCTCTGCATACTCATTCATTATTTGTTCAGCCTGGGCCTGGGCATTATCTATAATTGCCTGAGCCTGAGCCTGGGCATCAGCCATCATTGCATCAATCTGCTGCTGAACCATAGCCTGTGTATCTTCATCCGGTTCTGCAAACCCTCCTAGATCTGATGCTTCCGCATCACCAAAATCCTCAGTAAGTCTGCTTATCTGCATGGCATCCAGACCTTCTACAAAGTCGGAATTTACATTCTCACCATTTCCTTCTGCCACCAGCTGCTGAGCAAGTCTTTGTCTTTCCTGCAGATTAAAATCATCTATTCTTTTCTGGGCCAGATCATTGTTATCAATAACTCTTTTGCCCTGTCTTTCAATAGTTACCCAATTGGATTTATACAAATTCTTAGACAACCAGCTCATCACCTCCACCTCTGGAGATTACAATCTCACCGGAGTCTTCAAGCTTTCTGATAACATTAACTATCTTCTGCTGTGCTTCCTCAACATCCTTCATACGTACAGGCCCCATGAAATCCATATCTTCCTTGATCATAACGGCAAGACGCTTTGAAAGGTTATTAAATATGGCTGTCTGTACATTCTCCGTAGCACCTTTACATGCAAGGGCAAGATCGCTGTTATCAACATCACGCAGCACTCTCTGTATGGATCTGTCGTCCAAAAGAAGTACGTCTTCGAATACGAACATCTTTTTTCTGATCTCGTCTGCAAGCTCCGGCTCTTCGATTTCCAGAGTTTCCATAATATGTTTCTCTGTAGCTCTGTCAACTGTATTGAGGATTTCAACAACAGCATCGACACCACCGATAATAGTGAAGTCCTGATTTACAAGTGAAGACAACTTTGATTCCAATACTCTTTCCACATCCTTTATGGTTTCCGGACTTGTTCTGTCCATGGTTGCTATACGCTTGGTTACATCAGCCTGCCTCTCAGGAGGAAGAGCTGATAATATCATCGAGCTTTGTGCCGGTGACATGTAAGACAAAATAAGTGCTATGGTCTGTGGATGTTCATCCTGAATAAAGGTAAGAAGCTGAGAAGGATCGGTCTTTCGTATGAATTCGAAAGGCTTTACCTGCAGTGATGCTGTCAGCTTACTGATAACATCCATAGCCTTATCTTCACCAAGGGCTTTTTCAAGAAGCTCTTTGGCATAGTTAATACCGCCTTCGGCAATATACTGCTGAGCAAGACAAATGCCATAAAACTCATTTATAACAGCTTCCTTGATCTGAGGTGTTATACTCCTGGTATTGGCTATTTCCAATGTCAGCTCCTCGATTTCATCTTCCTTAAGATGCTTAAAAAGCAAAGATGATTTCTCCGGACCAAGTGCTATGAGCAGTATTGCTGCTTTTTGTGTGCCTGACAGGTCAGCTGTGAGAGCGGCATCGCTGGCACCTGAACTATAATCTTCATCTGGCATAAAATTCACCCCTATCCACTGCTATAATATACAGTACCCCATTTTTATCTAAGATCAGCTATACTCCTCATTTAACCAGTTACGCAAAAGATTTGCTGCGGCTTCCGGATTTTCGTCAATAAACTTCTCGATAAGTCGTTTGGTTTCTGATCCCTCATCCATTTCAATATTCTCAAGAGCCTCTTCCATCGGTTGTGATTCAAGAAGCTGTTCAACAGAAAGCTGTTCCGGAACCTCTTCTTCCTCCTGCTGCTGTTTTTCTGTCATCATACTTCTTAGTACTACAAAGGCAAGAAGTCCAAGAATAACAAGAATCAGCACAATCTGAAGTATATCTGTAAGGGAAATATTTGTTCCCTCGGAGTCAAAATAAACATTTTGATTGTAAGCAGCCAAAGCTATATTGCCTGTTGCAATTCCTGTAGCCTTGGCAATAACATCTATATCCGAAGTAAGATCTTCCTCAATAACCACCGGATCCACATTAGCTGCTTTATAAGCTTCCCAGTCCATATCTCCATGTTCTGAAGGAACATAATCATCCTCTTTTACAATTACATAATTAATTGCCGTTACAGAAATCGACGAATCATCATAATTAACAGTTCCGCCGGGAGTTGTGGTGGTTGTGATTGATTCGTTTGGAAGATAATCTCTGGAAATCTCTTCAATTGTTGAAGAAGAGTTTTCATTATCCTGGGTTACATAAGTGGTTTCATCATCTTCATTGGAATCTGTTCCCGGAATACCGCTGATTCCATTAACGTTTTCTGCTGTATAGGTATCCTCATGACTAAGCACACCCTGAGTCTGATCATCAGCCGGTGTGTAATTATGAGTTACATTTTCTATATTGGAAAAGTCTATTACAAGATTGCTGGCAACCTCAATGTTGTCATATTTATTGGTTCCAAGAAGAACACTTTTGACAGAGTTCTTAAGCTGCTGTTCTGCCTTGGATTTGACTGTAAGCTGTGTACTGGCAAGTCCCGCTACAGTTGATTCTTCACTTCCGGAAAAAAGCATATTGCCTGCAGTATCCAATATGACAATATTATTGGTTGTTGTATTACCAAGAGCCGTTGAAACAGCCCTTGCAAGATAAGAAGCATTATCTTCATTAAACTCAAATGCAGGATTAAGCTGAAGAACTATACTTGCAGAAGCTTCTTTTGTTTCTGAAATAAGTGTTCCGTTATTTTCCGGAATATTAAGCTCCACACGTGCCTCTTCAATGGCATCAAAGGAAGTTATAAACTGACTTTCTAGTCTGCTCTCCAGATAGTATACATACTTTTTTTGCTTGTCAGATTCTGTAGTAGAAAAGCTCCCTGTTGTGACATTATCTATGCTGTATCCCACAGAAGGAATGTCATTGGCTCCAAGAAGAAGGGAAGCCGTAGCTTCGTCCTTCTCCAAAACCTTTATCTGTAATCCATCTGAAGACGTCACGTAAGTAATGCCTTCACCCGAAAGAAGATCCGTTACTTCAGAAGCTTCCTTGGTAGATTCAGCATCTACTAAAAGTACATATCTTGGCTGATTGAGAACGGTGACCAGGATAATAACAGTCACCACTGCACCGGAAATAACGCTTATGATAAGCGTCTTTTGTTTGGTTGTGAATTTATTCCACCACTCTAAAACTTTATCTAACAAGGCTCTGATTCGTGCAGGCATTGTTTTTCTCCCCTTTCATAAAAAACTCCAACCCCGATAAATACAATACAAAAATCAAATCTGCATCTGCATGATCTCCTGATAAGCCTGTACTGCTCTGTCCCTTACCGCTACGGTATACTGTAGTGCAACCTGAGCTTTCTGAAGAGCAATGGCAAGATCATGAGTATTATCAGTTTCTCCCAAAGCCCATCTGATTTCTTCATTTTCCGCATCTGACAGATAAGCATTTGTCGTATTGATATTATCTACTGCTTTATTAAATATTCTGGAAAAAGAATCTGCTTTCCCTGAATTATCATCTAAAATATTGTAAACTCTGCTGTATTTATCCTCAGCTGCTGCAATAACACCTGAATGAACCAGTCTTAAACTCGCGATATCGATATCAGCCATATTTGCTACTCTCCCTCATACTATTTTCAGAAATTTTATGACAATCCACCTATAGTAAGTCCTTTTGATGCTATTGATTTACTTGCCTGAAAGGCTGTCGCATTTGCTTCATAGGATCTGCTGGCATCAATAAGGTTAGTCATTTCTGTAACCGTATTAACGTTAGGATATGTAACATATCCGTTCTCGTCAGCATCGGGATGTGAAGGATCGTAGACTACATTCATCTGAGTCCAGGTGTCTTCAGATACCTGAGTAACCTTTACGCCGCGCCCCGAATAATGGTCAAGACGTTCATTTAAAATTCGGCTAAAAGGCGTCTGGTTACCTTTTTCTGTGAAAGTTACAACCTTTCTGACATAAGGTGTACCATCTTCTGTTCTTGTAGTATTGGCATTGGCGATATTTTCAGAGATGATATCCATTCTGAATCTCTGGGCCGTCATACCTGATGAATTAATATTAAAAGAATCAAATATACTCATAACTGTTTCCCCTCATGAAATACGGTTAAAAGAAAAAATGTTTCAATATCAGGTCAATACCTTTTGCAGATTGGTGAATTCAGCGGTAATGGATGTAGTTAAACCATTGTATTTAAGCTGATTGGCTGCAAGGGTAACGTTTTCTGTATCAATATCAACGTTGTTACCATCGAGTCTATATGAGAAATTAGAGTAATCATTAACAACTCTTGCTGACAGTCGCGTAGTTTTTATACCCGCAACCTTAGAATCCATTGAAGTATATCTGGAATTGCCAAGAGCTCTTTTAAGCTCGTCTTCAAAGGCCACATCCTGTCTCTTATAACCGGGTGTGTCAACATTGGCAATATTATTGGCTATAACCTCGTTTCTGGTCCAGGATGCATCAGCAGCCTTGTCCAGAACATTTATATAATCAAAAGCATTACTATTGATCATATTTATACCTCCCTCATAGGCATAAAACTCCGAATTTAAGCTATACCTTATCACTATATTATGATTTTTTGCATTAAATATCAATAGTTCAGAGCAAAATAATCCCACTTCATATTGTGTTTTTAGTATTTTTTAATACTATTTCTAGTATTTTTATAAATATATTAAAAGGACTTACCATAATGATAAGTCCCTTCATCTTCATCCATCCTGTCACATAATTTATCGGCTGATTACATTTCCTGCTTTAGTTTACTAAGTTCGTCAAATACAGCATCATTCAAAACCTTGATATATGTGCCTTTCATTCCTGATGATCTTGATTCGATTACACCGGCACTTTCAAATTTTCTAAGAGCATTGACGATAACACTTCGTGTAATGCCAACTCTGTCTGCAATCTTACTTGCTACAAGTACTCCCTCTGTTCCGTCAAGTTCATCGAATATATGAACGATGGCTTCCATTTCAGAAAAAGACAGAGTATTGATTGCTGACTTAACAACAGCTACTTTACGATTTTCTTCTGCACTTTCTTCATTAACTGCACGAAGCATTTCAAGACCTACAACAGTTGTTCCATATTCACACAAAATAATATCATCTATGTCATATGGCTGGTCCATCTTATAAATAAATAATGTTCCCAGTCTCTCTCCCGCAATCTCTATGGGTGCAATAATTCCCTGATATCTTGAAGTATCAATTTTTTCAAATCCAAGAGTTGCAAGATTTACATTTTCTTTTGTAGAGAGAACGGCCAGCAGCCTGTCATTTAAAAGTGGATCAATAAAACTTCCCACTCTGTTCTCAACAAGATCTGTTATTGTCTCTGTTGAGGGTGTTTCTCCATATCCAAGTACTTTTCCCTTTTTACTGATTACCAGCATATTGGAAGATAATATGTCGCATAGTACCTTACAAATATCGTTAAAAACTACTTTACCGGAACTGTTATTGTGCAATAATTTACCGATTTTCCTAGTCTTATCCAACAGCTGTACACTGCTCATTGTGTATCTCCTTTTCAAATATGCATGTGTTTTCGTTACCTACAATCAGAAATCCGCATTTACTGCGGATTTCGTAAGAAGTGATACAAAAGGCAAATAGGCCCTGCGACGAAGTCGCCTTATAATGGCCTATTTGCAGCATTCTTGGAACAAAGTGACAAGAATGCATAAATTTTATATTCAAATCATAAACTAATGTAATATTAGCATAAAACAGCCCCTTCATCAATTAAATTAACTACACATTTTATTAAAATTCAGTTAAATTTTGCATATTTTTCTAAATTGTTTGAAAATTAAGAAAACTCGAAAAGCCAAAGCCCTTCGAGTTTTCCTTATATTTATTCTTTATTTTCCTTAGGTAAATCAAATATATGACCGCAATTTTCCTGATTTGAGCAAACAAGTTTATTGCCGCGTATAGTTGTATAGCTTCCACATTTTGGACATTTAATATTTGATGGTCGCTGCCAGGACATGAAATCACATTCAGGTCCGTCAATACAGCCATAGAATATCCTGCCCTTCTTTGTACGGCGGATAACCACATCCTTACCGCATTTAGGACAGCTGACACCAATTTTTTCAAAATATGGTTTAGTATTTTTACATTCAGGAAATCCCGGACAAGCAAGGAATTTACCATGAGGACCATATTTTATTACCATGTTACGTCCACAAACTTCACAGATTTCATCTGTTTGTTCATCTGCAATTTCTACCTTCTCCAAGTCCTTCTCTGCCTGAGTTACAGCACTTTCAAGGTCAGGATAGAAATTTTCGATTATTGTCTTCCAACGAACAGAGCCTTCCTCTACACCATCAAGAAGTGTCTCCATGTTGGATGTAAAGTTAACATCCACAATCTGAGGAAAAGCTGATTTCATCATGTTGTTAACTGCTTCTCCAAGTTCTGTTATATATAGATTTTTATTTTCCTTAATTACATAACGTCTTGCAAGAATTGTTGTAATTGTAGGTGCATAAGTACTTGGTCTGCCAATACCGAGGGCTTCAAGATCATGAACCAGCGAAGCCTCTGTATAATGAGGAGCAGGCTGTGTGAAATGCTGCTTAGGATCCAGTGAATCCAGAGAAAGCCTGGCATTTTCATCAAGGCTCTTCATAAGAGTATTCTTTTCTATCTTATCGTCATCGTCTGTATAAACATCCATAAATCCAGCAAATACGGTTCTTGATGCAGATACTGTAAATCTCTGATCAGCAGCATCAATTTTAACAGAAGTTGTTTCATATTTTGCAGCTGACATTCTGCTTGCTACAAATCTGTTCCAGATAAGCTGGTAAAGTCTAAACTGGTCACGAGTAAGGTACTCCTTGACTTTAACAGGTGTATTTTCAACATTTGAAGGTCTGATAGCTTCGTGAGCATCCTGAATCTTGGCTGTGGTTTTTGAAGCTACATTTTTTTCAGCAAGATGATCCTCGCCAAAGTTTCTGATAATGTAATCTGCAGCTGCTGCCTTAGCCTCTTCCGAAATACGGGTTGAATCGGTACGAAGATAGGTAATAAGACCTACTGTACCTTCTTTACCCAGGTCAATTCCTTCATAAAGCTGCTGAGCAGTTCTCATGGTCTTCTGAGTAGAAAAGTTCAGTGCCTTTGAAGCCTGCTGCTGAAGAGTTGAGGTTGTAAAAGGAAGTGGTGCTTTTTTACTTCTCTCACTCTTTTTAATCTCAGAAACCTTGTATTTTGCTCCTTTAAGAGACTTAACGATTTCTTCCAGCTCTTCCTTTGAAGCAATATCTTTTTTGCCGTTCTTATCGCCATAATAATGGGCTTCAAGCTGTTTCTTCTCACCCTCCACATTCAAAAGGGCATCCAGCGTCCAATACTCCTGAGGAATAAATGCATTTATCTCATCCTCTCTGTCGCAGATAATTCTAAGCGCTACAGACTGAACTCTGCCGGCACTTAAGCCTCTTTTGATTTTAGACCATAATAGAGGTGAAATACTGTATCCCACCATTCTGTCAAGAACTCGTCTTGCCTGCTGGGCATCCACAAGACCCATATCTATTTCTCTTGGATGCTTAATGCCTTCCTTAACTGCGCCTTCTGTGATTTCGTTAAAGGTTACTCTTGATACCTTAACTCCACTCTCCTGTAATTTAAGAGCAGTCATAAGATGCCAGGAAATAGCCTCACCCTCACGGTCCGGGTCAGTTGCGAGATACACGTGATCTGACTTCTTTACAAGCTTACGAAGGTCTGCAAGAAGATCACCTTTTCCCCTTATAGTTATATATTTAGGCTCGAAATCATTTTCGATATCAATTCCCATGGTACTTCTTGGAAGGTCTCTGACATGGCCGTTACTGGCTGCCACTTCATATTTATTTCCAAGAAACTTTTTTATAGCCTTAACCTTGGTTGGTGACTCGACTATAAGCAAATTCTTATTTTTTGTAGCTGTTTTTGTTTTTGTTGCCATTATGTAATCCCCTCTTGGTAAAAATAATTTACAAGATTTATCAAACTACAAATTTTTGTCTGACAATTTTGAAATATACTATAAAAAAAATATTCTTGCAACTTATTTTTACTCGAAGAGTCTTTTTTTCCTTTCTATCATTTCATCTATATGTTCCATGTAAAGCTTGACATCCTTGACGTTGTCACACCTTTCTATGCGCCCTGTAGGGACTTTATTTTCATCTCTGTATATTCTCTTGGTTACGGTTCCTGTTCCAAGGGCCACTATGGAATGAAGATCTTCCATAATAAGCATATTGTAAAGGCCTGCCTTACCCTCTCTGGCATAACCGGTATTTTCAAAATTCCCGGTCATGTTTTTTTGCCTGTATAAATAATACGGGCTAAGCCCCATCCTTGCAGCTCCATCGGCGCAGGTTTTCATCATTTCATCGGTGTTGGTTGTCTCCACCACACCGTTTTGTTTCATGTGCTCATACAGTCTTGAACCACGCTTTAGAGCCAGGGAATGCACAGTAAGATCATCCGGCATAAGCTTTTCTATTTCTTCCATGGTGTACTTTACATCATCAGGGCCTTCCTTAGGAAGTCCAAGAATAATATCCATATTGATATTATCAAATCCCTCCTGCCTTGCCATTTTATATGCATCTATAAATTGAGCTACAGTATGCCTTCTTCCTATAAATTTCAAGGTTTCATCACGCATAGTCTGAGGATTAACGGATATTCTGCTGACCCCATGTTTTTTCATTGCTATAAGCTTATCTCTTGTAATGGAATCAGGTCTTCCCGATTCAACAGTCAGCTCCTTCATATAGCTTAAATCCAGTTTATCCTCAACATAGCCAAGAAGCCTTTCCATTTGATCAGGTTCCAAGGTTGTAGGTGTTCCACCGCCAATATATAAGCTACACAGTTTTTGGTCCTTAAAAGCCTTCGAAACATAGTCTATTTCCTTTTTAAGACATTCTATATACCTGTCAACCTTATCCTTCCATAATCCTATGGGAAACGATGTAAATGAGCAATACATACAGGTTGTTGGACAAAAAGGAATACCAATATAAAGACTGTACCCGTTTTTATAATCCACACTGTCAAGAATGCTCTTTTCTCTTTGAGCTATCTTTATGGATACATCTATTTTTTCCTCTCCGGTAAAATAGGTATTTTTCATATAGGAACGAATATCCTCTGCACTACCACCGTTTTCCAAAATCTTCATGGCTATCTTGGTAGGTCGTATACCTGTTAAGGTTCCCCAGGGAAGTTCTGTCCCTGTTTCCTTTTTAAGCATAATGTAAATAAGCTGTTTCATGGCATTCTTGGCAGTTTGGAGATTTCCGCTTACCCCATTGGTGTTTACATCAGCTTCAATATCTCCCTCTTCCTCATCTTCCTTGGAATTTTCCACAAGACAGTTTATATCCAAAAAGGTATCGGCTCCTTCAGGATGATGAATAACCATTTTAAGAAGACCCTTTTCTTCATTATTTATTATATCAATCTCAATTTGTCCCTTATCAGAATGGTCCTTAGGTTCTCCCTCAACCACCATCTTTATATCCTGCTCCGGATAAAAAGCCTTGATCAGAGAATGTATGTCATATTTATATTTATCTTTATTCAAATTAACTACTATCAAAACAAAACCTCTTTATAATAAACCAAATCGTAAATTCCTGTCACTGCAAAGAAATATCTGCATAAACTGAATTTACAAATAAAAATCTAAAAAATGTCATGGCTGTTATTGTACACAGCCATGACATCAAAAGTCAACTATTATTACAGTATATAGGATTTAAACCCTATAAGCTTCGAGATTATCAGATAAAAGGATTATACTCTCTTTCATGGCCTATAGTTGTAAGATCTCCATGTCCCGGATAGCAAACCGTTTCATCCGGAAGGACCATAAGTCTTTCATTTATGGCTCGCACAAGACTTCCCATAGAACTTGTAGGAAAATCCGTTCTTCCTACAGATTCTTCAAAAAGAGTATCGCCACACATAAGGATTTTGCCTTTTTCAAAGTAATAACAGCATCCTCCAACGGTGTGACCGGGAGTTGCAATAAGCTGACAGGTCATGCCTGCTGCTTCTATTACAGAAAGATCCTCAAGATACTTATCCGGAATTATAGTAAATCCTTCTCCATAATTAATAGAAAGATTTTTTTCTTTACTTTCACATACTTCCTTCTCTTTTTCATAGGCTATGATCTCTGCACCGCTAAGCTTTCTTAATTCGTCAGCTCCACCTATATGATCAAAATGACCATGGGTAAGAAGTATCTTTTCTATCTTAAAACCTCTTGTAGAAAGGGCCTCATATATAAACTCACCACGATCGGCTGGATCTACAAATATAACAGGAGTAGGATCGTCATATAAAACTCCCTTACTGTGGTCCCTTCCATCCTCTACATACAGAAAGTAACAATTAGTCTGTATCATACCAAGGATCATGGAACCTACCCTTATATTGCCTGTATCTGCCATTAGCCGGTAGTCCTTTCTATATCGATAACGCTATCTATAGCTCTTATTTTTTCCACAATTTCCCTAAGCTGGTCTCTGCTGCCTACCTGGAATGAAGTTTCAAGTGTAGCAAGTCCCTGCTTACTGGTACGGGTATTCATGGAAATAATATCTATATTTTTCTCTGTAAGTGCTCTTGAAATATCCACAAGAAGACCGGAACGGTTATTGGCAAATATCTTGATATTGGCCACATATCTGTCACCGCCTGATGCATTTTCATTTTCCCATTTAGCTTCTATAAGTCTGCTCTTATCCTGCAAAGCCATGGCTTGCACGTTAATGCAATCGCTTCTGTGGATTGATACACCTCTTCCTCTTGTAACAAATCCTACTATATCATCTCCCGGTACAGGATTACAGCATTTGGAAAATCTCACTGCCACATCATGCACACCCTTAACAATAATTGCATTACCGGTGGTTATAAGTCTTGGCATAGCAGATGCCGTAGATTCCGAAACCGATTCAAGAACCTCTTCATCTGTAATGCTCTTCTTATGGTCTTTGTCATAAAGCTCGATGATCTTATTAACGATCTGGCCTTCTTTGAGACCACCATGACCTACAGCAGCCAAAATGGCATCCCAATCGTGAAAACCATATTTTCTTGTAACTATATCCTGATATTCAGGAGAGTTGATTTCATAAAAATCTATTCCCTTAGCTCTGCAGTAATCAAGAATAAGCTCTTTACCGCGGCTGATATTTTCTTCTTTAAGTTCATGTCTGAACCACTGATTGATCTTATTTTTGGTGGAAGTACTCTTGGCAATGTTAAGCCAGTCACGACTTGGTCCCTTGGAATTCTGGCTTGTAAGAACTTCTATTCTGTCTCCGTTTTGAATCTTATAATCAATAGGAACCAGCTTACCGTTTACCTTGGCGCCAATCATTTTATTGCCGATGGCACTATGAACACTGTAGGCAAAATCAATAGGTGTAGAGCCTGCAGGAAGGTTCTTAACTTCACCATTTGGAGTAAAGCAGTATACATCTTCGGAAAACAGGTTTAAATCGCTCTTTAAGAGATTCATAAATTCCTGGTTATCTGACATTTCCTGCTGCCACTCAAGAATCTGGCGGAGCCAGATAAGCTTTTCTTCCTCACCAACTTCAGGTGTTTTGCCATCGGAAGCCTCTTTGTACTTCCAATGGGCTGCAATACCGTATTCAGCAGCCTTATGCATATCAAAGGTCCTTATCTGAATCTCAAAAGGTTGTCCCGAAGGGCCTATAAGAGTGGTATGAAGGGACTGATACATATTAGGCTTAGGCATTGCTATATAGTCTTTAAATCTGCCGGGAACAGGAGTATACATCTCGTGAATGATACCCAGTGCCGCATAGCAGTCTCTTATATTCGAAACAATAATACGTACAGCAAACAGATCATAGATCTGATCTATGGTCTTACTCTGATTACGCATTTTCTTATATATACTGAAAAAATGCTTTATTCGTCCGTTTACTTCGCCATTTATTCCGGCCTCTGTAATATGCTGACGAACATTCTCACAGATATCCTCAACATAGCTTTCTCTTTCACTTCTACGCTGAGCAACCTTTTCTACAAGATCATAATATACATCAGGCTTAAGATATTTAAGAGAAAGGTCATCAAGTTCAACCTTGATCTTACTGATACCAAGACGACCTGCTATTGGTGAATATATATCCAGTGTCTCCTGAGCAATCCTGGTCTGCTTTTCAGGAGGCATATGGCCCAAAGTACGCATATTATGGAGCCTGTCGGCAAGCTTTATAAGAATAACCCTGATATCCTTGGCCATAGCCAGGAACATTTTCCTAAGGTTATTGGCCTGCATCTCAAGCTGATCAGGTGTCTTGCCTGCTTTATCACTGGATAGCTGCAGGTTGGTCAGCTTTGTAACACCATCTACAAGAAGGGCTACATCTGACCCAAACTCTGCATCAATTTCTTCTTTAGTAAGGATAGTATCCTCAACAACATCATGTAAAAGTCCTGCTGCTATTGTCTCTTTATCAAGCTCTAGATCAGCAAGAATAATTGCAACGCAAAGGGGATGAATGATATATGGCTCCCCTGATTTACGGAGCTGATTTTTATGCGCTTCAGCCGCAGTTTGATAAGCCTTCTCGATAAGTGATATATCATCTGACGGATGATATTTTCTCACTCTGTCGATAAGACCGTTGTATAAGGTTTCAGGTGCCTGAAACTCTTCTATTGCTTCAATTTTTCCTTCATCAAACTCTTGGCTTTTAGACATTAACTAGTACTACCCCTTAGTTGTATTTTTAGAAAAAATAAAATTACTTACCTTCGTATTTAATGGCTGACTCTACTCTGTATCCAGGAAGCTTGTCACGACCCTTAAGGCCTTCAAGTTCCATAAGAACAAGAACAGCTGCAACCTTACCTCCAAGCTTCTCAACCAGCTTAACCATAGCTTCTATTGTTCCGCCTGTAGCCATAAGATCATCTACTATAAGAACTTTCTGACCGGGCTTAATTGCATCCTTATGAATCTCAAGAGTAGCTGAGCCATACTCAAGATCATAACTCATTGCCTCAGTCTCACGTGGAAGCTTACCCGGCTTTCTGATAAGTACAAATGCCTTGTGCTGATTATAAGCAATCGGAGTTCCAAATATAAATCCTCTTGACTCAGCTCCAACCACTACATCAAAATCAACATCCTTGACCAGATCCTGCATTGAATCGATTGCAAGTCTTAATCCATCCGGATCCTGCACTACGGAAGTAATATCTCTAAACATAATTCCGGGTTCAGGAAAATCTGGAATAGTTGTGACATACTTTTTTAAATCTTCGCTCATCTTAATACCTCTTGAAATTATTGAATTCCCTGGATTTTAGTCCAAGTTTACGTTAAATATATAACTATATATTGTATTTTTCTATTGTTAAAATACATTATAAGCCTATTTACCATATTAAAACAACCATAAACATTCTTCAAGAAAATTCTATATACTGCATCAGTTGTCAAAATCACAGGATTTTTAGTGGTAAGCCTTAGTCTTTTTAGCAAGTTGAAAATATAATCCTTAAATTGCCACGTCTTCTTTGGCATATTTTCTTACTTTTATGAAAGCGACTATATCTAAAACAATGATATAAACAAAGAATATCAAAATAAGCAGATCACTTTCTACAGAAAGACAGAAATCATAAAAGCCATGGATTATAACAGGAACTATCAGCGCAAGCCTCAGCCCCCTCTTAGATTTTCTTAGGTTGCCTCTATGATATGCAAGCTTGGCCTCACCGTAAAAATGTCCCATAAATATAGCAGTTATGGTGTGCAGCGGTATTGAAGTAAGAGCTCTTTGAACAACAATGCTAAAACTGTCCCCATCACCGGTAAATACATACAGAATGTTTTCCAAAAGTGCAAATCCTATAGATACAGCCACAGCATATACTATGGCATCAAATCTGTAGTTGAACTCCTTATGTCTCCAGCTTCCCTGATATGTAAATAAAAACTTGAGTCCCTCTTCTGCCAAAGCTATCACAAAAAAGTTCTCAATGAAAATAGTTACTGTGCTCTCAGGATTTGATGAAATGCTATACAAAAGTGAAACACCCAGATCCTCAAGTACAACAGCCGGAAAGCAGCTGAGCACGCCTAAGACAAAAAGTTTTAATATAAGCTTTACAGGCTCATGCTCAATTTTATCGATTTTATAAATATATCCAAGTAAAAAAAGTGGTGGTAAAACTGTAAGATAAATTACTGAATTCATAGATTTCCCCTTTCTGACAAAACTTAACCCTTTTGTATTTTACTGTATTAAAGCCAATTATACAAGTTTAGCGAATTTCATCGTTTTAGAGTGGATGCAATTACTCCATTAAGACATTCTGATAATACCACATAATTTAAAAGTAGCATTTAAACTCAATAATAAATTACTCCAAACAGCTTTACAAAACCTATGAATGGCGGCTTTATATGGATAATTTGCATCCACTCTAATTAGTTTGGAATGAGCTTTATGATTCTTGGTAAATGAATATAAGCAAATAAATCCCAAATGGATGTGTCTGAGCTTTGCGAGTTCTCCATTTGGGATTTTGTTTTTTTGCTTATATTCAGTTACTTTAGAATCATATAGCGAATTTCATCGTTTAGAGTGGATGCAATTACTCCATAAAGCCGCCTTCAATACCTATCGGGCTGTATCGCTTACATCATACCCATTCCGCCTGCGCCACCTGCTGGCATTGGAGGAACCGGCTCTTTGATTGTAGCTACGGCTGCTTCTGTTGTAAGGAAGCTGCTTGCTACTGATGTAGCATTCTGAAGGGCACTTCTTGTAACCTTGGCAGGATCGATGATACCGTCCTTAACCATGTCTACATACTCTTCTGAATATGCATTGAAGCCTACACCTGTGCTACTTTCTTTAACCTTGTTAACAATAACTGATCCATCAAGACCTGCGTTCTCAGCAATGTTTCTAAGAGGAGCTTCAAGAGCTTTAAGGATGATAGAAGCACCTGTCTTCTCATCGCCTGAAAGGCTTTCAACTGTCTTCTCTACTTCTTTTGCTGCGTGAATGTATGCACTACCACCACCGAAGATGATACCTTCCTCTACAGCTGCTCTTGTTGCATTAAGAGCGTCTTCCATTCTGTACTTAGCTTCCTTCATTTCTGTTTCTGTAGCAGCACCAACTCTGATAACTGCAACACCACCTGCAAGTTTAGCAAGTCTTTCCTGGAGTTTTTCTTTATCGAAATCACTTGTTGTCTCTTCAATCTGCTTCTTGATCTGAGCAACTCTTGCCTTAATTTCATCTTTATTTCCAAGACCATCAACGATTGTTGTGTTCTCTTTTGCTACCTTAACACTCTTAGCCTGACCAAGGTCTTCCATTGTTGTATCCTTAAGCTCAAGACCAAGATCTGAAGAAATAACCTTACCACCTGTAAGAATAGCGATATCTTCAAGCATAGCCTTTCTTCTGTCACCATATCCAGGAGCCTTAACAGCTACTACATTGAAGGTTCCACGGAGTTTGTTAACGATAAGTGTTGTAAGAGCCTCGCCATCAACATCTTCTGCGATGATAAGGAGCTTAGCACCTGTCTTAACAACCTGCTCAAGAAGTGGAAGAATATCCTGGATATTTGAAATCTTCTTGTCTGTTATAAGAATATATGGATCATCAAGAACTGCTTCCATCTTGTCCATATCTGTTGCCATGTAAGCTGAGATATAACCACGATCGAACTGCATACCTTCTACAAGGTCAAGCTCTGTCTGCATTGTCTTAGACTCTTCAATTGTGATAACGCCATCATTTGATACCTTTTCCATAGCATCTGCAATAAGCTGACCAACTTCATCATCACCGGCTGAAACAGCTGCTACTCTCATGATCTGATCCTTACCTGCAACCTTTGTAGCCATCTTTGAAATAGCTTCTACTGTTGCATCTGTAGCCTTCTTCATACCTTTTCTAAGTACGATTGGGTTAGCACCTGCTGCAAGGTTCTTCATACCTTCATTGATCATAGCCTGTGCAAGAACTGTAGCTGTTGTTGTACCATCACCTGCTACATCATTTGTCTTTGTAGCAACTTCCTTAACAAGCTGAGCACCCATGTTCTCATATGGATCTTCAAGCTCGATTTCTTTTGCAATTGTAACACCATCGTTTGTGATTGTTGGAGCGCCATAGCTCTTATCAAGAACTACGTTTCTTCCCTTAGGTCCGATTGTAACTCTTACTGTATCTGCAAGCTTATTAACGCCTTCTACCATAGCTGTACGTGCATCTGCACCGTATTTAACTGTCTTTGCCATTTTAAATAGCCTCCTGTTTTATAAATTATGCGAAATGTCCGCTTTTAAGTCTTTTTAATTATTCAATAACCGCAAGAATGTCACTCTGTCTTACAATGATATATGTAACATCCTCAAGCTTTACTTCTGTTCCTGAATACTTAGAGTAGATAACATTGTCACCTACCTTAACTTCCATCTTTACTTCTTTACCGTCTACTACTCCGCCGGGACCTACTGCAATAACTTCTGCCTGCTGTGGCTTCTCTTTCTCTGCTCCGGGAAGAACGATTCCTGATGCTGTTGTTTCCTCTGCTGCAAGCTGTTTAAGAACAACTCTGTCTCCAAGTGGTGTTAATTTCATGGCTGTTGCCTCCTTTATATGATATATCTTAATTTACTTTGTTATTTGTTAGCACTCATTCATGTTGAGTGCTAACCTACAAGAACTAATAATATCATATAGTTGGAACTTTGCAAGCAAAATAATCGGCATTATACCACTTTATTCTCTCTATTTCTTTCATATTCTCTTTTTATCTCACTTTTTCTACAAAATATTCAGATAACTGATTTATAGGAGCAGGCTTTGCATATTTAAATCCCTGAATAAAATCAAATCCATGCTCTATACAATAGCTGCTCTGTTCCTCATCCTCAACGCCTTCAACCAGTGTGATCATTCCCATTCTCTTTAACATATCTATCATTGAAATGATTATTTCTTCTACATTTTTATTTTCCATAGCTTTGTACAAAAGAGTTTTATCAAATTTGACAGTCATAAAGTCACAGGTTGATATTCGTTCAATATTTGAATAACCCGAGCCGAAATCATCCAGATAAAACCTGATACCGGATGCTTCCAGCCTTTCCATGTTGTATTTAACAGCTTCATAATTGTCAAACATGGCACTTTCAGTAAGTTCAAGCCTTATTTTGCTCTTATCTATATCATTAAGCTCAATTATTTCTAGTATATCGGCGTACATATTGACATCACTAAACTCTGCAGGAGCGCAGTTTACTGTAATAGCATCAAAGTCGTATTTTTCCTCAAGCTCTTTTATACTAATACATACTTTATTAAGCATAATTCGTGTAAGAATATGTATATAGCCGTTTTTTTCTGCCAAAGGTATGAACTTATAGGGCGGAATCATTTTATTATCCAGCCTTAAACGCATAAGAGCCTCGGCAGTCTTAAAATTATTGCTCTTTACATCATAGATTGGCTGAGCATAACAAATAACCCTTGGATCATCCAGATTATTCTCCAATGCTATATTTTCCAGTCCCTCAAGGATCACTCTGTTTTCCACAAAGTTATTTTCTGTTTCTCTGCCGGAAACAGCTATTTTTACAGGTCCCTGTTTATTATCTGCCAGCTCATTGAGATACTCAAAATATAAAGTAATATCATTTACGGATTTCAAATACCAGAAGCTGTTAAAGCTAACCATCCTGCCATAGCTTACAACCTCGCCCACGTTAACAGCTTCATGTACGATACTTTTCATTTTTTCATAAAAATCATCAAGTTGTTTTTCTGAAATCTTCCTATAAGGCTTAAGGACAATGAAGTCACCTACAGTAATCCTGTAAACTCTGGCATGCCTGTCAAATTTCTCTATATCTCTGCAAAATCTGGAAATATTGTTTAAAATATCATATCTGTGTTCAGAAGAATAAATCATATCCAGCTGTGGGAAACTAAATCTGGCAATGACATATCTTCTTTTTTTCTTCAGGCACATATTTATCATGGAATCAAAGGCATAACTGTTCTGACATCCCGTTTGTTCGTCAAAAGGATTACTGTGGAATAAAATATAGAATAAAAGAAAAGGTGCAACATAAGTGGTGCTCATGAATATGCTTCCCATATTTTTATACTGCAATATAAGGACCACCATATCCAAAGGCGTTGCTACCATAATCTCGATAAAAACTGTTTTTGCAAGATTTTTGCGATTGATCAAAGTCTCGATAATACATAAGGTGGCACAGGAAAGACCTGCACCAATATAGAATTTCATATATCCGGAAATATCAAAGCTGTCTCCAATATCCAACAGCATACCTTTCTTAACATAAAAGAATGCTGCCGCCACAAAATAAATGATTGCAAAAAATGCAGTCATTTTTTCCTGATTTGCTCTATGTCCTCTTCTGTTTGGAGCCAGCATACTGACAT
This sequence comes from Butyrivibrio sp., assembly GCA_024680925.1. Classification (GTDB taxonomy): domain Bacteria; phylum Bacillota; class Clostridia; order Lachnospirales; family Lachnospiraceae; genus Butyrivibrio. The sequence continues at coordinate 6,199 of JAILBM010000270.1, read as the reverse complement.
ACCAGAAAATACATAAGATTATAAAAAAATACAGTATAATAAATGCCCATATAAGAACAGCAATCACGTAATAATTACAATAGGGAGAATCATAATATTTTGTTGCAAGGGAAACCGCTACATTGTCCACTATAATAGCAGGAATCGACAATAATACACCAAAAAAATTCAGTGTATATATTTCTGTAATTCTGGGCTTTGTATAACTCATAAGAATAAGTATGAGAAAACATAAAACCATACAAAAATATTCAGTTGCTAAGGAGTGGTTCAAGGATATCATTTAAATTACCCTAAATGCTACAGTGCATTATTCTTTCTTAGATATGTCTCTCCCCTGTAAATCGATGTTATTCTCCCTCAATGCAATAGCCCAGTACTTTTCAGGTATATCGGGCCAGGTAACTGTACCGTTATCCTCCTCGCAAAGCCTCATGGCTCTTAAAAGTATAGTCTGATTTAAATCAATGCCTGTCCTTATTGTATGCATTGAAATAGCAGCCCATGCCGGAGCCATTTCCATAAGTGGTGTTCCTATAAATTCTCCAAGGATTTCATTTCTGTCATAATCAAGCTGTATAAGTTCTTCTTCCCAGGCTCTTTTCGAGCTGTGCAAAATTGCAAACTGGGATTTTCCGCCATAATACCAGGGCATTCCGGCAGACCCGGGATTAACGGCTCTCTTACCTCTGTAAATAAAAGATTCCTGTAAATGATTATGGCCATGCAGAAAATAATCAGTTTTTAAATGAGTAAGAACTCTTTTAGTATTTCTTTTATCTTTAAACAGAAGTTCTCCAGCCTTTTCCGGTGACCCATGGCATACATCAATAGGTGTTGCATTATCCTCCGACCATATGGTATATATTGGCATCCCTGCAAAAAAGTCCAAATCCTTTCCTGTCAGATTCTCGTATGTATAAAGAAGGGAACCGCTGGCAGATCCCTTATGCCATCCCTTTTCTCCATTTGCCTTATAATTAAGCAAATACTCTTCCCTATTTCCTCTTATAAATGTACAGTTAAAATACTGTCTTAATACATATATTTTTTCCATGGTTTTCTGAGGATCAGGACAGTCTGTCACATAATCACCCAGAAAAATAAATCTGGTAATACCCCTTTGCATACAAATATCAATGATAGCCTGCAACGCGGAATGATTACCATGTATATCACTTATAACCGCTATATCCATTAGCCCTTATTCCCCACAAACCTTAATTTTACCCCATAGTTTATCACTATATGTTGTAATTCTAACACTTTACATCCTAAAAGACCTTATTAATTATAAAATATGTTTAATATTTTAATTATCTTATATTTAAAAAAATATTAAATTAAACACAGAAATCCGCATTGACTGCGGATTTCATATAGTAAAATCATAATTTGGTTGTCCACTGGGACAAATCCCAGATATCTGTAGCCAGTCCTTCATAAAATAAAGGTTCATGGCATACCATAATTATGCTTCCTTTATAATCTTTTAAAGCTCTTTTAAGCTCATCCTTGGCATCGACATCAAGGTGATTTGTAGGCTCATCCAGGATAAGGACATTACTCTTTCTGTTAATCAGCTTACAAAGTCTTACCTTAGCCTGCTCACCACCGGATAATACTCTTACCTTACTTTCAATATGTTTGGTTGTAAGACCGCATTTACTAAGGGCAGATCTGACTTCATATTGTGAAAATCCCGGAAACTCCTGCCAGATTTCCTCAAGACATGTATTATCTCCATCTCCTGTCATTTCCTGTTCAAAATATCCCAGTTCCTGACTGTCTCCCAACTCTGCCTTACCTGAAATTGATGGAATAAGACCCATAATACTCTTTAAAAGTGTAGTTTTGCCTATTCCGTTGGCACCTTCTATAACTACCTTCTGACCTCTTTCCATATAAAGATTAAGCGGCTTAGAAAGAGGCTCATCGTATCCTATAACCAGATCCTTGGTTTCAAGAATAACCTTTCCGCTAAGACCTCCCTGAAGGAAGTTAAAGGTTGGCTTGGGATTCTCGGTAGGCTTTTCCAGAATATCCATGGAATCAAGCTTTTTCTGTCTGGACATAGCCATGTTTCTTGTAGCAACCCTTGCTTTATTTCTTGCCACAAAATCCTTAAGATCCGCTATTTCCTGCTGTTGACGTCTGTAAGCTGCTTCCTGCTGGGATTTCTGCATTTCATATACTTCCATGAATTTATCATAATCACCCACATAGCGTTTCAAATCCTGATCATGCATATGATAAATAATATTAACCACACTGTTCATAAAAGGAACATCATGACTTATAAGAATAAATGCATTTTCATAATCCTCAAGATATCTCTTAAGCCAGGCAATATGCTCCTTATCAAGATAGTTGGTCGGCTCGTCCAATAAAAGTATATCAGGCTTAGCCAAAAGAAGCTTTGCAAGAAGTACCTTGGTCCTCTGGCCTCCTGATAGCTCTGTAACATCCCTGTCCAGCCCTATCTCTGAAAGTCCAAGCGCAGCACCTACCTCTTCAACCTTAGAATCGATCATATAAAAATCATGTACAGTCAAAAGATCCTGAAGTGTACCTGTCTCTTCCATAAGCTCAGCCATTTTGTCATCATCTGCAACGGCCATTTCCTCATAGGCTGCATTAAGCCTTTTTTCCATATCATATAAAGAATCAAAAGCTGATGCCAGAACGTCCCTTATGGTCATGCCTGCCTTTAAGACAGCATGCTGATCAAGATAGCCCACATTGGCATTCTTGGCCCATTCAATCTTTCCTTCATCAGGCATAAGCTTTCCTGTAATGATATTCATAAATGTGGACTTGCCTTCGCCGTTAGCGCCGACAAGTCCAATGTGTTCACCCTTTAAAAGACGAAAGGATACATCATTAAATATTGCTCTGTCCCCAAAACCATGGGTTAAATGTTCTACGTTTAAAATACTCATACTTTAATACTAAACTGCCTCTACATCCTTGGACGCCACAATATCCACTCCCGTATCTGCTACGTTTGTGATTATAACGTCGCCGATGTGTACCGGCGCCTTTACTTTTATTTTGTGTATCTCGTCCATTATATCAAAAATTTTGCCTTTGGGAATATCTCCGGCAGTTTTTACCGAAACTCTTTCAATTGTTCCGTTTTCCACCACAACACTACTGGTTACGATACGGGTGGGATTAGTTACTTCCTTTTTGCCGTAGGCTTCACCTCTAGGACAGGTGTTACCTGTAACGGATATATCATCTCCATCAATAGTAACTGTAAGACCGCATCCCAAAGGACAATTAATACATGTAAGTTCTCTTGTTTCCATAAATATACCTTCCTGCGCCAATGGCGCATTTCTATAATAAAAAGATTTCTATTCCGGTTTGAATTTTAATAATATTACAGAGAAAAGTTCATTTGCATTTAGCACATATAGAACTCTATTCTTCTGTACATATTCTGATATTTTTTAGGTCAGGATATTCCGAAAAGCTTTCCTTTTTAAGAATAACCTGTTCCATTTCGCCCGGTGCAAGAACCTTTTTCTTTACAGAGGAAACCTTTTTATCATCATAATAAACACAGATATTTCTGTTTTTGTAAACATCGGCAACTCTGAATCTTACTGTAACCTTATCATTCATATTTGCTACATCAAGAGTCTGGGGAACAGTGTATCTTACACCACCATCAGCCAAAAGACCAACCGATCTGCCTTCCGTTTTTTCACCTTCAAGAACAAATCTTGCAGCATTTTCTCCTGCAAGGGAAGCTTCCTCGGAAACATAATCCACCAGGTCATGTACATGAAGAACATTTCCGCAGGCAAATACTCCTTCAAGGCCTGTTTCCAGCTTATCATTAACCTCAGGGCCACCGGTAACTCTGCTCATACTTACACCAATGCCCTTTGTAAGCTCATTTTCAGGAAGAAGTCCGCAGGACAACAAAAGAGTATCTGCTTCATAGAACTCCTCTGTTCCCGGAATTGGTTTTCTGTTTGCATCTACTTCTGCAATGGTAATTCCTTCAACATGATCTTTGCCTTTAATGTCAATTACAGTATGACTAAGTTTTAAAGGAATATCATAATCATTTAAACACTGTACAATATTTCTTTTAAGTCCGCCGGAATAAGGCATCAGCTCCGCAACCACTTCTACCTTTGCACCCTCAAGAGTCATTCTTCTGGCCATAATTAGTCCTATATCACCGGAGCCAAGGATAACTACCTTTTTGCCCACCATATGACCTTCAATATTCATAAGTCTCTGAGCGGTTCCTGCAGTATAGATTCCTGCCGGTCTGTATCCCGGAATATTAAGGGCACCCCTTGGTCTTTCTCTGCATCCCATTGCGAGAATAACTGCTCCTGCTTTGATTTCAAACATTCCATCTTCTCTGTTCATTGCTGTTACAACTCTTTCAGATGAAATGTCCATTACCATCGTGTTTAATTTATACTCGATTTTTTCTTCAAGAACCTGTTCTATAAATCTGTAGGCATATTCTGGTCCAGTAAGTTCTTCTTTAAAGGTATGAAGTCCAAATCCATTATGAATGCACTGGTTTAGAATACCCCCAAGCTCTTTGTCACGTTCAAGAATAAGAATGCTCTGAATTCCAGCTTTTCTGGCTGCCACAGCTGCTGCAAGTCCTGCGGGGCCTCCACCTATAATTACAATATCATATGAAGTCATTACATTACCCCCTTTGTATGCTCAAGAACAATTCTTGAATTACCGCCGCTCTTTGTGATCTCTTCAAACGGTATTCCAAGCTCTCTGTTTATTATCTCCATTGTCTTTGGCGAACAAAAACCTGCCTGACATCTTCCCATTCCAGCTCTTGTTCTTCTCTTTACGCCATCGAGAGAGCGCGCACCAAGTGGTCTGTGTATTGCATCTATGATTTCGCCTTCTGAAATAGATTCGCATCTGCAAATAATATTTCCGTAGGCCGGATTCTTTTTTATCAGTTCATTTCTTTCTTCAATAGAAAGCTCTGAAGCCTTTACTATTCCTTTTCTCTTTGATATCCAGTTATCTTTTTTCTCAGGATGTATTAATTCTACTAATATCTCCCTAACCATTTCTCCAATTGCAGGAGCTGAGGTAAGTCCAGGAGACTCAATGCCTGCGCAGTCAATAAAACCAGGGGCATCCTCGACTTCTTTTATAATAAAGTCATGTCCCTCTTCATGTGCTCTTAGTCCTGCAAAAGAGGTTATTACTTTTCTCATTGGAAGATTTTCAACGTGATCTCCGGCTTTGGAAATCAGGTCATTTATTCCGGCTGCCGTTGTATTTTCGCCTTCCTTATTTTCTATATCCTCTGCGGTTGGACCAACTATAAGATTTCCATGAATTGTTGGAGAAATCAGCACTCCCTTTCCAAGTGCTGTCGGCTGCGGGAATATTGTATGGGTAACATGCCCGCCGCACTCCTTATCAAGAAGACAGTAATCTCCTTTTCTTGGAATAATATGAATTTTCTTTTTACTTACCATATTGTGAAATACATCAGCATATACGCCTGCTGCATTAACAACATATCTGCTTATGTATTCACCATTGTTTGTTCTAAGATGATAAAGACCATCTTCCTTTTTTTCTATATATTCGACTTTGGTATTAAATCTAAACTCTACTCCATTTACATTAGCGTTTTCTGCCATAGCAATATTAAGTTCAAAAGGACATACTATTCCGGCTGTTGGAGCATATAGCGCCGCCACAACATTTTTTGAAATATTTGGTTCCATCTCAAAACATTTTTTTCTGGATATTATCTCAAGCCCTTTGACTCCGTTTGCAATTCCCCTTTCAAGAAGCTCATTTAATCCATCTTTGGCTTCTTCGTGGATGCAGACAACCAATGAACCATTTCTTTTAAATGGAATATCAAGATCCTCCGAAAGCTGATCCATCATTTCATTGCCGCGAACATTAAGCTTTGCCATAAGCGAACCCTTTGGCGCATCAAATCCCGCATGCATAATTGCGCTGTTTGCCTTGGAAGTTCCGCTGCATACATCTTCACCTTTCTCAAGTACGCAGACATTTAATTTATATTTTGAAAGCTCTCTTGCAACAGCTGATCCTGTTACACCGGCTCCTATTATTATTACGTCAGTCATGAGTTTCTCCTTCCCTAATTTGAACCGTTAACCCCGTCCCCTTTGGCCCATCCAAAGGTAGACTTTACAGC
>JAILBM010000218.1 GCA_024680925.1 Butyrivibrio sp. | reverse complement strand
TTCATAGGCGGAAGTAGTGGTTTTGTTTTGGTGTGGTAACTTAAACAATACTCCTTTTAGGAGTCACTATCTACCGCCTTTCTAAAAGTAAAAACGCTGCACCACAGCCTTGGCAGGCCGTCGCGCAGCGACTTAGTTCTATATGTAGTTAATAGTGGCACCCTATCATTTATGATTTGGATTGCAGATTTTTTATTTTTTGCATACCTGTTCATAACGGACCGGCAAAAGGCCGGTAAGGGGTGCTTGTTTTTTGTGTATAATGGAATTATATTAAGACAAAAAGAAAGGCAGGATTACAGATATGAAGTTGTTTCATACAAGTCAGGTTGTTATAGAAAAACCGGATGTCCATCATGGCAGAAAAAACGCTGATTTTGGCCAGGGATTTTATCTTTCTCCGGATGAGGAGTTTGTATACAGATGGGCTGTAAAAGATGCCTATATAAACGAATATGAGCTCAATACAGAAGGGTTGAAGATAGTTAGCTTTAGTCGCAGTGCAGAATGGTTTGATTATATTTTCCAAAACAGGCGAACCAATGATACTATAGAAGCTGATGTTATAATAGGACCAATAGCAAATGACACTATTTATGATACTTTTGGTATTATAAGCAGTGGATTTTTAAGGCCTGAGGAGGCTTTAGAGCTTTTAATGGTAGGCCCCGAGTATATTCAGGTTGCCATTAAAACGCAGAAGGCAGCAGATCAGCTTAATTGGCTCAGGGCCACAAAAATTGAAAATGCTGATAATATGAGGAATATATTAAAAAAAGAGCAGGACGATTATCAAAAGGCTTTTGCCGATTCTATGAAAAAAATAGAAGACAGGGAGTAAGGATATTTTTAGAAGTAATTGAAAGAAGGCAGTAAATTGCAGCGCGGAGATTTTAAGACAGAAAAGGTAAGTAAACTTATAATGGCACAGGCTATTCCTCTTACAATAGCTCAGCTTGTTCAGGTTTTATATAACATTATTGACAGGATTTATCTGGGACATATGCCGGGAGAGGCTGAGAGTATAGCACTCACAGGTGTGGGATTGACATTTCCCATAATAAGTCTTATAGCAGCATTCACCAATCTTTTTGCAACAGGTGGTGCACCATTATGTTCAATGGCAAGGGGTGCAGGGAATAATAAGAGGGCAAAAGACCTTGAGATTACTACATTGTTCATGCAGATTGTAACAGGCATAATTTGTATGATGGTTTTATATCTTACGAAAAGGCCTCTGTTATATCTTTTGGGAGCAAGTTCAAATACCTACGGATATGCCAATGACTATTTGTGCATATATCTTCTGGGAACAGTATTTGTTACAACAGGTACCGGAATGATAGGCTTTGTTAATCTTCAGGGTTTCCCTAAAAAAGGTATGACCTATATGATGGCCGGTGCAGTAATAAATATGATTCTGGATCCTGTTTTTATATTTGGATTTGGTATGGGAGTAAAAGGTGCGGCCCTTGCTTCTGTGTTATCTCAGTTTATTTCATCGGTTCTTGTTTTAAAATTTTTATTTGGAAAAGAAGCAATATTACAGGTACATGTCAGTGATATATTTAAACCGGTTTTGGGACTTGTTAAAGAGATTGTAGTTCTGGGCTTTGCCGGGTTTATAATGTCAGCAACCAACTGTGCTGTTCAGGCAGTTTGCAATATGACATTGTCCAATTACGGAAGAGAGCTGGGAGATCTTTATATTGCGGTAATGACTATTATCAATTCCGTAAGGGAAATGATAGGACTTCCAATAAATGGTATTACTGCCGGTTCTCAACCGGTTATCAGCTATAATTACGGGGCAAAAGAAAATATGAGAGTTAAGCAGGGCATAAGGTTTGTGGCTTTGGTGGGTGTAAGCTATACAGCCTTTATGTGGGTTATGATTATGTTGTTTCCTCATGGTTTTCTTACCATTTTCTCTTCTGATCAGGCAGTTATAGAAACGGGAAGAACCCCGTTAATCGTATATTTTATGGCATTCATATTTATGTCACTACAATTTGTGGGGCAATCTACCTTCGTGGCTCTTGGAAAATCAAAGCAGTCAATATTCTTTTCACTATTGCGTAAGGTATTTATTGTTATTCCTTTGACACTGCTGCTTCCAATGATACCTCAGCTGGGAGTTATGGGTGTATTTCTTGCGGAGCCTGTTTCTAATTTTATAGGTGGCCTTGCCAGCTTTGGAACCATGTATTTTACTGTGTACAGAAAACTATAGATATCTGTTTGAAGTTACAAGAATAAAAAATGATATAACAGTATCTTCTTGAAAGACTTTCAAGAAACAGTTACTATATAATAGTTTGAGGGGTTAGATAAAAAGTTTAAGAATAAAATTGGGGATTGTATGAGCGAGGGAAGTCATAATTTTCAAAAGTTGAATATTTCGCATGCAGTGCTAGCAGGGGTACTTGCATCTATAACCTATATAGTTATTCTTATTGCCGGAAAAATTGCCCCTTTTGGAGACAATACTTTTCTGATGTTTGATATGAAAAGGCAGTATATAGATTATTATGCCTATTTCAGAACTATTATATCCGGAGAAAACAATATCTTTTATTCTTTTTCCACAACTTTAGGGTCCGGAACATTAGGATTCTTTGCCTATTATTTGACCAGCCCCTTTCTGATTATATTATCATTTTTTAAAGCAAGTAGTCTGCCAATCGGCATAACAACCGTTATCGGAATAAAGCTTGTGGTTGCAGCGATTATAATGGATTTATTTTTGCAAAGATTTGTTACAAGAGTAACTTCAACTCTTGCTTTTGGTATTTCTAATTTTACAGTACTTATCGGTGCCTTATCCTGGGCATTTTGCGGTTATCTTTTTGGACATAGCATGAATATGATGTGGATTGATGTCGTAATGCTCTTGCCACTTCATATATGGTGTCTTGAAAGGTTTATTGTAAAGGATAAAAAGATATCCTATATATTAGTTCTTTTGGCGATGCTTCTTTTGAATTACTATATTTCATATCAGGTTATTTTATTCTCGGTATTCTGGACAGTTATAAGAGTGGTAACACTAAAATGTCAAAAGCCGTTTACGACGATTTTAAAGGTTGCAGGGGCTACAATTGTATCAGTTTTAATGTCCGGGACTATTTTGTTTCCTACATTTTTGGAGCTTATGAACAGCCCTAAAGATATTACAAAGCTTGGTCTTGAGCTTAAAGGAACAAATTTAAGTATTATTGATGTTTTTTCTAAAATACCCACATTATCCTATGATTATTATGAACCAAGATTTGGCTATCCTCAGCTTTATTGTGGAGTTTTACTCACTATTTTCACACTGTTGTACTTTTTAAATAAGAAAATTTCATTACGTGAAAAGATCAGTATGGCCATTATGATGGTTATCATGATTGCTTCCATCTCTTTTGATATTCTTAATCTAATATGGCATGCAGGGATGGAACCATCTGGTCATCCATACAGACAGGCATTTTTGCTTGTATTTCTTATGATCATTTGCGGCTCTAGAGCCTTTTTGGATATAAAAGAATTTAAGGTAACTCATATTTGTGTAACATGGGTTTTGGCAGCTGTGTTTTTGCTATTGTTTAAAATGGGTGATTATGAGCATTTTACCGGTCTTACACTGGTTATAAATATGTTTTTGATATCACTATATGCTGTGACTGTTATTTTATATATTCTTGGAGAAAAAAGAGAATTTCGCACTGTTAAATTTTTAATACCGGTATTGTTTCTGGTAAATATTATGGATATATCCACCAATGCTGCTTACACATATCATTTTCAGTCCTATAAAGCAGCCGGTGAGTCATATTACTATCAAAAACATGCTGATACACAGGCTGCCGTTAATTATGTAAAGGAATACGATGATTCTTTTTACAGGATGGAAGATTTGAATCCAAGGCAGCAGAATGACGGACTTCAGTTTAATTATAACGGAATTACCCATTACAGCTCAGCGGGAATGATATATGTAAGATATTTCCTTCAAAGGCTTGGCTTTAATGATGATACACTTTATGTTCATTATGGCAGAGATAACACAGAAACAGCCGACAGCATCCTGGGACTTAAATATATTCTGGGAGATGATACTGTTTCTGTTCATGGAGATTATAATGAAATATTTGATGGGAATAAGGATGCTTATGAAAATCCTTATGCACTTTCTGTTGCAATTGGTACCAATGATTTCGATTTAAGTAATATATCCAGCGAAGCACCGGATAGCAGAATGAATCACGTACCTGATATGGATCCGTTTTCTCTTCAGGAAGATATATACGGAAGACTTTTGGGAAAAGAGGTATCATTTTTTGATTCTGCAAATATTGAAAGCAGTGGTATGTATGAAAAGGAAGGCAAATACTGTATTGATTATCTGGTAACAGCAACAGAAGACGGAGAACTCTATATGTATTTTGACGGCCTTATTAATGCAGCCGCCAATCTTTCTGTATATGTAAATGATGAATTTCTAACCACCTATGGTAATGCAGCATGCACTAAAATTTTAAATCATGGATACATGAAAAAAGGGGATTCCTTTAAAGTTACCATGGTATCTGAAGATAAACGTGAAGATTTGGGAGAAGGTATTTTTGTAACTGAAAATACCGGTGAACTGGAGAAAGCATATAAAGAAATTCAAAATAAACAGTGTAAGGTTACTAAGAAAAGTTCTTCCCATCTGATTATAAATACAGGTGATTATGACGGTGTATTTCTTTCTGTACCGTATGAGAGAGGTTGGAACATAAAGGTAGATGGAAAAGAAGTTAAACAGGTCGCAATCTATGATTCTCTGATATATGTTCCTATATCCAATGAGGGAGAAAGCCATCAGATAGAAATGATATTTACACCGGATGGAATTTATGTTGGTATTGCAATGACAGTTATAGGATTTATTCTGCTGATAGGGCTGTTTATAATGGAAAAAGGAATATTAAATGAACAAAGGGAAATTAAAATGGCTTAAATTCATAATATTGGCTCTTTGCCTGATAATTGTTTTTATTATGGTTCATATGGACAATGAAAATAAAGCAATTGATGAAACCTATTTCATGTATGCAGAGGTTTCGGGGCATAGGATTAATGTATTTAAATCCGGGGAAAAATATTATCTTTTTTTACCAAGTTTCTTGAATGAAGAAGATATTGAGTATTCCTTTGAAGCAAGAAAACATGATATAGACGTTATTAAATCCGATGGCCTTGCATCGGTGTTCATTACTACAAATTCAGGTTCTCTGGATAATATTATTGCAGATAAGAATTATAAAGAGTCCGGAAAAATAAAGGTTTATGACAAAAATGGTTCGGAAAATATAAGTGTAGGTCTTGACTACATGAAGGGAAGAGGTAATTATTCCTGGACTAATTGGGACAAAAAATCTTTTAAGATAAAGCTTAGCAAGAATAAAAATTTTCTTGATCTGGGAGAGGGGCAGGATTATGCACTTATAGCCAATGCATCAGATGCCACACTAATAAGAAATCATATCGCCAGGGAGTTGGAGTGTGCTGTAGAAATACCCTTTGCTTCTACGGGCAGATTTGTAGATCTGTATGTAAATGGCGATTATATGGGAAATTATTACCTGTGTCCCAGCATTGAAGTAGGCACAGATAGAGTAGATATAACCAATATTGATGAAAAGCAGTCTCTTGTTTACAGCAGATATAACAGTGAAGCCTTTGATGTATATGAAACTCCGCTAATTAAGGGATGGAACCTTCCGGAGGTTGTGGATGATATCACCGGAGGATATCTTTTGGAAAGAGAATTCGGTGATCGTTACACACTTGAATACGGGGATATAAATAATGGATTTATAACAGATAATGAGGAACATTTCATAGTAATAGCACCTCAGTATTGTACAAAATCAGAAATTAATTATATTTCCGATTTTGTAAATAAAGCCGAGAATGAGATACTGACAGGTGAGAATCTTGGACAATATATAAATCTGGAATCCTTTGCCAAAAGATATCTGGTGGAAGAGGTTGTAAAAAACTATGATGGTGGAGTCAGCAGCGCATATTATTATAAAGACTCGGATTTAGTTGATTCCAGATTTACAGCAGGTCCCGGTTGGGATTTTGATATGAGTCTGGGAAATTATCTTGAGTGGATGGATTATGCGAATCAGGATGCCACAGGTATAACCAGGCTATACACCTCAGAACATTCCACTAATTATTTTAAGCAATTACTGGAATACAATTCCTTTAATGAACTGGTAAAAGAGTATTTTGAGACATCAGCCTATGACTACATGGAATATATGGTTGCTGAAGGAATTGATGAGTATGAGGATATGCTATCTGCCTCTGCTTACATGGATAGTATAAGATGGGGACAGATGTATGAAGAAAAAGGGTATAGTACAGCGGATACAACGGAATATCAGAAATTAAAGCAGTTTATTGCAGATCGTATAGAATATCTGAAGGGTGAATGGGTCAATTAATGTATTACAGAGTAGAAGATAAATATATTATCTATGAAGATCAAATAGCATATTTAAAATCCTGCCTTGAGAAAGTAATGCAAAAAGATAAAAATGGCTCTGATGAGGGCTATCTTATACGTAGTGTTTATTTTGATGATATGAATAATTCTGCCCTTATGGAAAATGAAGGCGGTTTTGATCTAAGATCAAAGTTCAGAATCAGGAGCTACGATAGGGATGATTCCTTTATAAGGCTTGAGGAAAAAAGCAAACGAAATGGCTATACTCATAAAGAAATGGCAAGGATTCAAAAAGAAACAGTAAAGGAGCTGATCAAGGATTCAACATCGGTTTATAATGCGCCCCGTTGTGCCGCTGTTCTCCTTAAAGAAGACAGTTTTCTAACCAAAAAGCTTTACTGCAATATGAATTCAGTGCTTCTTCATCCTGTGAGTATTGTTGAATATGAGCGTCTTGCATATACGGAGAGAGGAGGAAATGTCCGTATAACCTTTGATATGAACATAGGTGCAAGTTCTAATGTAGAAAGGTTTTTTGAGGGAGATATATGGTCAGTACCGGTTTTGGAAAAGGGTGCCCATGTATTGGAAGTCAAATATGATGAGTTCTTGCCTGATTACATTAGAAAAATCATTGATACAGGTTCATTACAGAAAACAGCCTTTTCAAAATACACATTGTCAAGAAATATAAAAAATCAGATTGGAGAATACTTATGAGCTTTCAAGATGCAATCAAAAAATCAATAATGGAGGGTTTTACCTCAAATGATATCCCGGTAAGTCAGATAGTAGCTATTTTGGCCATTACCTTTGCAATCGGTGTCTATATCTATTTTGTATACAGGTTTATTAATAAGACATCCCTGTACAACAGAAGTTTTCATGTTTCTATGGCTATGATTTCCGTTATTACAGCGGGAATAATACTTGCTATGCAGTCCAGTATCGTTATATCACTTGGAATGGTAGGTGCATTGTCTATTGTCAGATTCAGAACAGCCATTAAAGATACTATGGATTTATTATTTCTCTTCTGGTCCATCGGAGAGGGTATTATATGCGGAGCAGGGCTCTTTGAACTGGCTATAGTCGTGGCTCTTATGGTAACGGTTGGTATTTTTGCTCTTGAATTTGTTCCTGTATATAAGAAACCTTATGTACTTGTGGTAAATAGTAATAACCCTTCAGCAGAGGACGAAATAGTAAAATCAGTTTCGGAATTTTCCAAGGGTTATAAGATTAAATCCAGAAATATCAAGAAAACAGGACTTGATATGATAATTGAAGTAAATACTTCCAAGGAAAAAGAGCTGCTACAGAGTTTAAACGGAATTGAATCTGTAGAAAACACATCTCTTTTGACTCATGAAGGAGAAATGAGAGTGTAATTCAGCTCTTTAACATTTGTTTAATTGGAGGCTTTAAGGGGTGCTCTAAATTGCAACCGCCTTATTCCTTCTATTTTTTCAAATTGAATCTCATAGGTTTGAGATTTGACATCAACATTTGTAACAGATCCGGTTCCGAAGAACTCATGTATAACCTTGTCCCCGACTTTGAAATCAGCTTTTGGCAGCAGCTCTGTATTTGAGCCGTTATAGGCTATTTGGGACTTGCCTATGCACTCTATAAGGCCCGGATCTATGTCTCCAAGAAAAGAAGACTGTTTAATAGCATAGGAGCCTGTTTTAGAAAAATAGCCCGATAAGAACAGTTCATGGCGGGCTCTGGTAATAGCCACATAAAATAGTCTTCTTTCCTCTTCGAGCTGATCTTCATTTTGAAGTTTGCCACTGGGAAATTGTCCTTCTACAAGACCCGGAATGAATACGGTGTTAAATTCAAGGCCCTTTGCAGTATGAATTGTCATTACCTTGACTATATTTTTGTCTTCATCATCATCCTGAGCGCTAAAAAGGGCATAATGAGCCAATAAGTCTTCCAGCTTGATAGGATTATCATTTTCCTTTTCCAGTGATGAGATATTGGATAACAGTTCACTTACATTATCTATTTTTATCTGATCCACATCTGACTGAAGTTCTTTTCTGTAACCTATATCCAACACTTCGTTGGCTATATCGGAACAACTCATTTTTTCATAATATGCATGAATTCTGGATATTTCTTTGTAGTAATCCACCAGAGATGTTCTTTTTTCTTTTCCCTTTATAATAAGGTCTCCCAGGGCATTAAACAGGGACATATTTTGGGAAGCGGCATATTTTTTCAGTTCATCGAGAGATTTTTTGCCAAATTTACGTCTTGGACGGTTGATTGTTTTTTCAAAATCAATATCTTTCATATCATAAACCATACGCATATAGGAAATTGTGGTGCGGATTTCCTCAGAACTGTAAAATTTGGCGCCGCTTATTATTTTATAAGGAATATTATTACTTACAAAGGCCTCTTCCAATTCCCTTGTCTGAAAAGAGGATCTTACAAGAATAGCAAAGTCGTCATAGCGATAGCCATTTCCAATCTTTTGATTGATTACATCGCATATCCAGTTACCTTCTTCTTTTTCTGAAGGAAGCATATTGTATTTGGGCTTCTGACCACTTTTTTTATTTGCCTTCATCTTCTTGGGAATTCGGTTTTTATTGGCTTTTATAAGAGATGAAGCAGTAGCTACAATTTCAGGAGTGCTTCTGAAATTAAGGTTTAAAGGAAAATCCTTTACGTTAGGATATCTCTTATCAAAATTTATCATATATTCAACATCGGAACCGCGCCATCCGTAAATATTCTGATCATCGTCCCCTATTACAAAGAGATTACCGAATTTGGCGGAAATAAGAGAAAGTAGCTGCTCCTGATCGCTGGATACATCCTGATATTCGTCGCAAAGGACATACTGACATTTATCCTGCCAGGTTTTAAGAGCATCTTCAAAATGCTCAAAGATGTATAGAGTCATCTGGATAAGGTCTGTAAAATCAAGGACATAATTATCTCTTTGATGAAGAAGATAATTCCAGTATATACACATAAAGGTGTCAGTTTCGGTATTACATCTTCTTATAAGTTCCTCTTTATCCGTACCTGTCAGAAATGGAATATAATCTGTTTTTAGCTTCCTGGCACAGATTTTTTCCATGATATTTGAAGCGGTAACATCTTTAAGCTCTAGATTCTGCTCATCGGTAACGGTTTTTATAAGGTCAATCTGGTCTCTGTTATCCAAAATTCCAAAGGTCTTGGGCCAGCTTAATCTGTATATTTCATCTTTTAATATAAGATTGCAAAATCCATGAAAGGTGCCCATAAAACAATTGGAATCATCTCCTACAAGATCTTTGAGCTTCTTTTTCATAGAGGATGCGGCCTTATTGGTAAAGGTTAGTCCAATGATGGAAGAGGAGTCTATATAAAGGTTTTTTATAAGAAATGCGATTCTATGGGTAAGACAGAAGGTTTTACCTGAGCCGGGGACTGCAGCGCAGCGCTGAAAGCCTTCTGTGGATTCAATTATTTTCTTTTGTTCTTTGGTTGGATTCATAAAAACCTCTCAGTAACATTCAAACATATATTCGATTTATACTATTATAAAGTGGGTCCTATAAAAAAGCAATTTAATTATGAGATTTTATGCTAATATTACATTATCTTAAAAACACAAGGGAAAAGAGGTTTTATATGGAAACTATTTACTATGAAGTAGAATCGATTGATGGAGATTATGCGAACTTAAGGCGTACCGATAAACAGGAGGAAGAAACAAAGCTTGTGGCTAGAGCTCTTCTTCCGGCTGAAATTAACGTAGGTTCAAAGCTTAAGTATGAAATGTTTGAGTATCAGATTATAATGTAAATTTATAACATATATTCCATATTTGACTTAATTTAAATAAAACTGAATAGCGTATATAACTTTGGGATAATATCACTTTTTATATGTTGCGGGTGAATTGGGGAAACGTCATTTACTAACGGAGGCTATTATAGCTATGACAAACAAACCTGACAATGTTTTTTATTATCTGCTTTTGTTTGTGTTGATTTTATCAATTTCCTTTTTAAAGTATTCGATGAATTTTTTTGCCGGATATGATAAAGCTATGTCTTTTTTATAACATAGGGACAAAGTAGAGGTGATTTCGGGGTTTACTTTTGCAACACTAAAATTTGTTTCTACAATTCTTTGAATATCTGCGTGTTCTGAGTATGGTGGTGTTAACAGAAGGGCAATGCAGTTTCCGTTTTTGGACATTTCAATAATATTATTAACACGATGACTGACGTAGAAGATATTCGGTATAATATTTGCAGCCTGGAAGGCATTTATACAAACATCATATTGCAGTGTGTTTTTTTGAAGAAGACACAATCTGCTATCTTCAAGCTGATGTAAAGTAAGTTCCTTTTCGCCATAAAGAGGATGGGTCTTGGGAATGAGAGCTACAAGGTAATCATGAAAATAGGGAATGTAAACAATATTGTCAGTGCTTCCATCATCCATATAAAAAGGCGTGTTAAATATGCGCATAAATGCCAGTTCATTTGTTCCGGTAAGTATGTTCTTTTTCAGGTCTTTGGAATCCATTTCATCAATCATAATCTTAAAATCAGGATATTTTTCTTTAAATTTTAAAATAATGTCTACTATGCCATACTGTGCCATTGAAGGGATTGCACCAATGGAAAGAGCATTGTTTTTTTTCTGGGAAAGCTCATGCTGATACTTATAATTGAGATCGCAAATTTTTTCCGCATAGGGTAGAAGCTGCTCTCCATAGGAAGTAAGTGTTACATTTCTGGTGTTTCTGTCAAATAAAGCAACATTAAGATCAGCTTCCAGCGTCTTAATATGCTTGGACAGTGTAGACTGATTCATGTATAAAAGATCACAAGCTTTAGAATAGCTGTGAGTTTTAGATAGCATTAAAAATTCCTGTAAATATTCTATATTCATAAAATTCCCCTCAAAAAAATATTGTTAATAAACAAGTCTAAAATCAGTATATATCATTTAGTCCAAAATGGAAATAATTATG
>JAILBM010000168.1 GCA_024680925.1 Butyrivibrio sp. | reverse complement strand
ACGTTGTAAACGATTGTAGGAAGATCATTTCCTGCAGGAGCAGAAATAACAACCTTCTTAGCACCAGCATTGATGTGTGCCTGTGCCTTTTCTTTTGATGTATAGAAGCCTGAGCACTCAAGAACTACGTCTACGCCAAGCTCACCCCATGGGCAGTTATTAGCATCTGGCTCTTTGTAAATCTTGATTGTCTTACCCTTTACTGTGATTGTACCAGCTTCGTCATCAGCTGTTACGTCACCTTCGTGACCAAGTTCAACGTAACGTCCCTGTGATGAATCATACTTTAACAGATGAGCAAGCATCTTTGGGCTTGTTAAATCGTTGATAGCTACTACTTCGTAACCTTCTGCACCGAACATCTGTCTGAATGCAAGACGACCGATACGGCCAAAACCATTAATTGCAACTTTTACTGCCATTTTAAGTTCCTCCTAAAATGAATTCTTTTTTATTGCTGTTTCTACAAAGTCATTATTTTAAAAATAATAACTGTTTGTCAAAAATTTATCAGCGATTTCTATTTTAAAGAATATCTATAGAAAATTCAAGTCAATATGATAAAATTTATATAAAAAAGACAAAAGTGAGAGACAATTATGGGTTTACCATCAGATTTTCATTTACATTCAGAACACTCCGAAGATTCAACTGCACCAATGAAATCAATGATTGAGAAGGGCATAGAGCTTGGTCTTTTGTCTATGTGTTTTACCGAACATATGGATATTGATTATCCGGAATGTCCTGACCTTCCTGCCGGAAGTTTTATACTTAATACAGACTCCTATCGAAGAGACTTTCTGGCAAACAAAGAAATTTACAAAGACCGTATAGACCTTCATTTTGGTGTGGAGCTTGGTCTTCAGCCACATATAGTCAGTGAAAATATAAATTTTATAGAAAAAAACGATTTTGAATTTATTATAGCTTCAACACATATAATAAATCATACAGACCCTTATTATCCTGAATTCTGGAAGGATAAATCAGACAAAAAAGTTTTTGAAGAATATTTTAAAGAATCCCTGACAAATATAAAGCTTTTTAAAAACTACGATGTCTACGGTCATCTTGATTATGTGGTAAGATATGCGCCTGAAAAGGATGCAAACTATTCTGTAGCAGATTACAGGGACCTTTTGGATGAATTATTAAAAACCATAATATATGACGGTAAAGGTCTTGACCTTAATACAAAGGCTCTGTACAGCGGTATGAAAGAACCAAATCCCTGCAGAAGCATTCTTAAAAGGTATAAGGAACTGGGAGGTGAAATAATAACCATAGGCTCCGATGCCCATAAGCCTTCAGATCTTGCAGGCAGATTTGACCTTATTTCTGACCTGGCAACTGAATGTGGTTTTGACTACTACTGCACCTTTGCAGACAGAAAAGCTGCATATCATAAATTCTGATTTTTATATTACAGCAATTAAATTTTTATATTTTTTTCATCATTATATAAGCTTCTTAAACACCCTGCCATATTCATTTAATCATCAATATATTGTAAAATTATTATGTGTATTTATGTAATAATTAATGAAACGGATTGATTTGTTTTTTGAGAAAATATGTAACAGAAACATTTACAAAAACCGGTAATTCAAACAGTTTTTATATATAGATGGTGAACAATTTCATTATGAACAAAGGCATGCATCGTTTTTCTTTAAAAATAAAATATCTGGAGCTTTTTACAGTTGCTGCTCTCCTTTTAGGGTGCGGCAACTCATCTTCAGATACATCGGCACTTTCTGTCACAGCCACAGAATCTTCAAGAAGTATTCCTGAAACAAGTACTGAAAACAAAACAGAATATGTGATATCAACTGAAAAAGGAAGCCGTGACAATACAATTGTGTGCCTCGTGCCAAGTGCCCCGGGCACTGAAGTATATCAAAACGAAGCTGCTATAGTTGATGTTTCAAATGCCTCAGAGGGTTATGTAATTGTCCGTTATATCGGTCCATCAGGCAAGGTTAAGCTTCAGATAACTGGTCCCGATACCATAACCTACACTTATTCTCTTGCAGTTGACGGAGGCAAGGAAGAAGTCTTTCCTCTTCCTGCAGGAGACGGTAATTACATGATAAATGTTTACGAAAATATCGAAGGGACCCAATACAGCACTGCTTTTTCCCAGGAAATAAGTATTGTCTTATCAGACCAGATGCTTCCTTTTCTCTATCCTAATCAATATGTGAATTTTAATAAAGACAATGCCGCCATTGCACTTGGTGCTGAGCTTGCTCTCTCTGCCAACAGTGATCTTGATGTTGTAAGTAATGTATACAACTATGTTATCAGTACCATTTCCTATGACTACGAAGAAGCTGAAATTGTACAAAGCGGTTATATTCCTGATATTGATGAAGTCTTAAGCTCCCAAAAAGGCATCTGTCTTGACTATGCAGCTCTTATGACATCAATTTTAAGATCCCAGAGGATACCTACACGAATGGAAGTTGGCTATGCCGGAAGTGCTTATCATGCATGGCTCAGTACTTACATAGAGGATGTGGGCTGGGTAAACGGAATCATTGAGTTTGACGGGAATAGCTGGAAACTTATGGATCCAACCTTTGCATCAAATACCAGTGATGATTCTCTAAAAAACTTTATAGGTGACGGAGAAAACTACAGTACAAAATTCATTTATTAAAATGTGAAAGGTATAGTTTATGAAAGTTCAAAGCAAACTGACAGATTACGAAATTTCAGTTTTTTGCAGGCAGATGTCTCTTCTGTTAAAGGCCGGCATAGGCCCTTCAGAGAGTGTAAATATACTAATGCAGGATGTGGAATCCGGTTCAGGAAAAAATATACTAAATGCCCTTAAACAAGTACTTTCCTCAGGAGAACAGCTTCATGTTGCCCTGAAATTAAGCGGCATGTTTCCGGAATACGTTGTAAATATGGTGGAAATCGGTGAAGAGTCCGGAAATCTGGATGTTGTAATGGATTCCCTTGGCACCTACTATGAAAGAGAAGACAATATAAAAGAAAGCATAAAAAGCGCTTTAAGTTACCCTATGATAATGATCATAATGATGCTTGTGGTAATCATCGTTCTGATTGTAAAAGTCCTTCCGATTTTCAATCAGGTATTTGCCCAACTTGGTACCGGTATGAGCACCTTTTCAAACTCCCTTTTAAAGCTGGGAAATACCCTGAGCCATTATTCTACGGTACTTATAATTCTGCTTTTTATAATAATTGTTTTTGCAATTGCTGTTAATAAAAACAAGAAGCTTAAGGAACGCTTCACTTCTCTTATATGCAAGATACCTGCAATAGGCAAAATGTACGAATCCATAGCTGCAGAACGCTTTGCCAATGCCATGGTCCTTACTTTATCCAGTGGTATGGATACCTTTGAAAGCCTAAGGCTTGCCAATAAACTGGTGGAAAATAAAACCATGAATAAAAAAATAGATCTTTGCATCAATAAAATTGCGGCAGGAGAAAGCTTTCCCGAAGCCATTACCGGTGCTGAGCTTTTTAACAGATTTTACAATAAAATGATTGAAGTTGCCTTCAGCACAGGCTCCATAGATGAAGTAATGAAACAGATAGCAGAAAGATACCGCCTGGAAACCACAAGACGAATGGGAAATCTTATATCCGTTCTTGAACCCACATTGGTAATCATTTTATCACTCATAGTAGGAATGATTCTGCTGTCGGTTATTTTGCCTCTAATGGGAATAATGTCAAATATAGGATAAAGGGAGATAGCCTATGTCCAACCGTTTTGCAAATGATAAAAGTGACCGACATCACAGAAAGCTCTGGTCATTTATATACATATCAATATGCATAGTTATTGCCTGTGGTTTTATAGCAGGTCTTGATACTCTGGGAAAAGATACTGTGACAAACCAGCAGGAAAGCCTTCAAAGAGCCCTCCACAGAGATATTATTCAGTGCTACTCAATTGAAGGTATATATCCCCCAAGCCTTGATTATATAAAAGAGCACTATGGTCTTACCTATGATGAATCCTTATTTTTTGTTGATTATCAGCCTATAGGAGCCAACATATATCCGGACGTTACAATTGTATGCCTTGAAGAAAAGGGCGATGACAGACTTATAACCAATATCAGAAAGAACAATTAACCTTCATTGGAGAAAATATGAACATAGAAAAAAAGCATCACATAATCGATACTCTGTTTGTAATACTTCTTTTGTTTATGTTTGCATTTTGTGTAGTTACACTTATTTCTCTGGGTGCAAGCGTATACCAAAGAAATGTTGATACCATGTCAGATAACTTCAATGACCGTACCACCTTTGCCTATATTTCTGAAAAAATAAGGCAAAGTGATACAAATGGAGGTATCTCTATGGGTGATTTTGAAAATATTCCTGCAATTGTTTTAGAGCAGGAAATCAATCAGGTTTCATACACCACCTATCTGTATCAATATGAGGGCTTTTTATGTGAGCTAATGAAAAAAACATCTGTTGAAGGAATTTCTCCTGCAGGAGGCCAGCAGATAATTGAAATAAATGACCTGAAAATAGAACAGCTCAACAAAAAGATTTTAAAGATCTCCGTAACCGGAATCAATGACGAAGTTACAACCTTCTATGTATCAAGCCACAGTCAGAAAGGAAGGGACAGTGAATAATACTCACTCAAAAAGCAGCCTTTTCCTTATGGAAATAATTATTGTCATACTTTTTTTCTCCATATCAAGTGCTGTATGTATTCAGCTCTTTACCAAGGCTCATCTATTGTCCGAGTCCTCTGTAAATCTGGATCAAGCAACTATGCATGCCCAGTCTGTTGCAGAACTATTCTGGGGCTGTAGCGGGGATATAGAAGCTATGAGCATTTACGATAATCTTGACAGCATAATCATTAGCAATGATGAAAATATTGATGTTCATCGAATGCTTATACTCTTTGATAAAGACTGGAATATAATTGACACTCCCACAAACGATGATGCCAGGGAAACGGCCTGTTACATGATAATTGCCGATATAGAAAAAAAGAAAGCTCTGGCAGTTTACGCAGATACCGAATATGCTTCAAATATTTCTGAAGATAAGCTGGCCTATGACTGTACCATAAATGTAACCGATATTCGCAAAGTGCACGAAATTCCGGCAGATACAAAAGCCATTACCGGAAGCATTATCTATACCCTTAAAACAGATTATTATCTAGGTGGTTTATAATTCATAAAGGAGTTTTTATGAAAAGAGAAATCAATTTAGGGACCCATGTAGGAGCCTCTTCCATACTTCTTATAATGATGGTACTAAGTCTTATATCCTTCTCTACCCTGGCAATAGTAAATGCCCATGCGGACTATAATCTTACAAACAATCTGGCACAAAGAGAGCTTAATTACTATCAGGCAGCCCATAATGCAAACGCATGGATTGCTTCAATGGACACCGCTAATTCTTCTGTTTCCTACAAAGCTTTTCCCATATCCGACATACAAAATCTTGAGGTCACCATTGAACCTGAAGAAGACTCCAAAGACTTTAAGAACGTAAAAATAACCCAGTGGCAGATAATTACCGATACGGATGTTGAATATGACAATTCTCTCCCGGTGGCAAATTAAATATTAAATATTTTTCACAAAAAACCATTCTGATTTATTAGATAATATAAAAAGACAGTACAAACATCACAAGTTTTGTACTGTCTTTTTCACTTATTATAAAATCATCAGGCTGTTATACCCTCACCTTTTTTGCCTGTATAAAGCTGATAGTAACGCTTTCCGAGAGCTATAAGCTCATCATGAGTACCTTTTTCAATAATACGTCCCTTTTCAAGAACGATAATGCAATCACTGTTTCTGACCGTTGAAAGTCTGTGGGCAATGACAAAGGTTGTTCTGCCACTCATAAGCTTATCCATACCATCCTGTACTATCTTCTCGGTTCTGGTATCAATCGAGCTGGTAGCTTCATCAAGAATAAGAACAGGCGGGTCTGCAATAGCTGCTCTTGCAATAGCAAGAAGCTGTCTCTGGCCTTGTGAAAGGTTGGCGCCATCACCTGTAAGCATTGTGTCATAGCCATCGGGAAGTCGTCTTATAAAGCCATCTGCATTGGCAAGCCTGGCAGCTGCAATAACCTCTTCATCTGTGGCATCAAGCTTACCAAATCTTATATTCTCAGCAACAGTTCCTGTAAAAAGATGGGTATCCTGAAGAACCATTCCAAGAGATTTTCTAAGATCGGCTTTTTTAATCTTATTAATGTTTATATTGTCATATCTGATCTTACCATCCTGGATATCATAAAATCTGTTTATAAGATTGGTAATAGTAGTCTTTCCTGCACCTGTTGAACCTACAAGAGCTATCTTCTGACCGGGCTCTGCATGAAGCACAATGTCATGAAGAACAATCTTTTCATCAGTATATCCAAAGTCAACACCGTTGAAGGTTACATCACCTTCCATAGGCTGATAAGTAGTGGTATTGTCGGCCTTGTGATAATGCTTCCAAGCCCATTTTCCTGTGTGTTCCGAAGTTTCAACAATCTGCCCGTTCTCTTCCTTGGCATTTACAAGCATTACATAACCGTCATCTGTTTCAGGCTGTGCATCAAGAAGCTTAAATATACGTTCAGCACCGGCAAGTGCCATAATTATACTATTAAACTGCATACTCACCTGGTTAATAGGCATACTGAAGTTTTTATTAAAAGTCAAAAAGCTGGCAAGAGCACCTACAGTAAGAGCAAAGCCTGAAGAAGAGCTAAGAGCTATAGCACCACCTATAATGGCACATAGTACATAACTGGCATTACCAAGCTGTGTATTAATAGGTCCAAGAGCTCCCGAAAAAGCATTTGCTTTGAAGGCACTCTGGAAAAGCTCTTCGTTATATTCATCGAACTTCTCAATACTTTCCTCTTCATGACAGAATACCTTTACAACCTTCTGTCCGTTGACCATTTCTTCTATATAACCATTGAGTTTACCAAGATTTTTTTGCTGTGCAATAAAGTTCTTACCTGAAGCCTTAGTAGCCTTTGCTGTGCAAAAAAGCATAACGGCAACCATTACAAGCGTAACGATTGTAAGAGGTATGCTAAGAACTATCATGGATATAAGCACTGAAACAATAGTAATTGCACTATTGATAATCTGAGGTATACTCTGGCTTATCATCTGTCTTAAGGTATCAATATCATTAGTATAAACTGACATGATATCACCATGGGCATTAGTGTCAAAATATTTGATAGGAAGGCTTTCCATGTGTTCAAAAAGCTCCTGCCTGAGGCTTTTAAGTGTACCCTGGGTAATATAAACCATGAGCTTTGCCTGAGTAAAAGCAGCAATTATACCTATCACATAGAAAAGAGCAACCTTGGCAATGGCACCAAGGAGCGGAGCAAAATCAGTACTGCCGCTATCCAGCATAGGCTGAATATATCCATCTATAAGTGTTTTTAAAAATAATGTTCCCTGTATGTTGGCAAAGACACTGACAATAATACATATAAGCACTATAAATGTCTGAATGCCGTAATATTTACCAACATATTTCATTGTTCTTGAAAGAAGCTTCATTGGGTTTTCAACCTTAGGCCTTGGTTGTCCTCTTCTTGGACCGTTTCCCGGGCCTTTAACTTCTTTTATCTTCTCATCTGCCATATCTATATCCTCCGAATCAGGTTAGTTTTTCTCATCAAAATCAGCATCAGCGCTGCTGCCTGTCTGAGATTCGTATACTTCCTTATAAATCTCATTAGATGCAAGCAGTTCTTCATGAGTTCCAAAGCCGTTTACAGCTCCGTTGTCCATAACAATTATTCTGTCACAATCCTGAACACTGGAAATACGCTGTGCAATAATAAGCTTTGTTGTATCCGGAATATCCTCTGCAAATGCCCTGCGGATCTTGGCATCAGTAGCAGTATCTACTGCACTGGTACTGTCATCCAGAATAAGGATCTTTGGCTTTTTAAGAAGAGCTCTTGCAATACAAAGTCTCTGTCTCTGTCCACCGGAAACATTGGTTCCGCCCTGTTCTATGTATGTATCATAGCCATCCGGAAGTTCTTTTATAAATTCATCTGCGCAGGCAAGCTCCGCAGCTCTCTTGCACTCTTCATCTGTGGCATTTTTATCACCCCATCGAAGGTTTTCATATATTGTTCCACTGAACAATACATTTTTTTGAAGAACAACGGAAACCTGATTTCTAAGGGATTCCATATCGTAGTCTCTTACATCAATGCCGCCTACAAGAAGCTTTCCTTCAGTTACATCATAAAGACGGCTGATAAGATTAACCAGACTGGACTTTGCAGAACCGGTACCACCTATGATACCTATTGTTTCACCGGATTTAATGTTAAGATTTATATCCTTTAAAACAGGTTCTTTTGAATCTTTATTATAGGCAAAATTTACATGATCAAAGCTAATGGAACCGTCCTTGACCTCCATCACCGGATTTGCAGGGTTTTTAAGAGATGTTTCTTCATTTATTACTTCTGCAATACGTTTGGCACTTGCCTCTGACATGGTGATCATTACAAAGATCATTGAAAGCATCATAAGACTCATAAGAATATTCTGACAGTAGGTCAGCATACTCATAAGTTCACCTGTGGTAAGGCTTCCGCCAACTATCATGTGAGCACCGAGCCAGCTGATAAGAAGAATACATGCATATACCGTTCCCATCATTACAGGAGAAATCTTTACTACTGTTCCCTCTGCTTTAACAAACATTAAATAAATGTTGTTGGCAGCTTTCTGGAACTTGCTTATTTCATGGTCTTCTCTTACATATGCCTTTACAACCCTGATAGCTGATACGTTTTCCTGAACACTTTCGTTAAGAGCATCGTATTTTTCAAAAACAGCCTTGAAGTACTTTGTAGCACTTCTCATAACCGTAAGCATGATGATTGCAAGAAAGATTACTGCAATAAGATACACACTTGCAAGCTGTGGGCTTATGATGAAGGACATTATCATAGCTACTATCATTGAAGAAGGTGCTCTCATGGCCATTCTGAGTATCATCATATATGCATTCTGAATATTTGTTACGTCTGTGGTAAGACGGGTTACAAGACCGGAGGTTGAAAATTTATCAATGTTGGCAAAGGAATAGGTCTGAATGTTGTCATACATTGCTTTTCTTAAGTTTCTTGCAAGTCCGGCTGATGCTTTTGATCCAAAATAGGCACCCAAAAGACCGCTTGCAAGTCCAAGCAGTGCTATGACAATCATCATAACACCTGTACGGATGATGTAACCAAGGTCACCGCCGTTAATACCGTTATCTACAATTTTTCCCATAAGAATAGGGATTACCATTTCGCATATTACTTCACCTATCATACATAAAGGTGTTAATATGGATGGGAGTTTAAACTCCTTTAACTGAGCCAGAATTGTTTTTATCATGTGTTATCACCCTTTTCATTTTTTTAGAAGGAATTCATATTTTCCAATATCAGATCAAGCATTTCACTTAGCTGACTTTGTTGTGTTTCATTTAAAGGCCTTAATAAAGCTTTATCCATTTCATCATGCCTCTTTTTACTAAGTTCAAGATATTCCTTTCCTTTATCGGTTATGGTAATGATCCTGAATTTACGATTAACCTCACTTACACAACTGCTTACCATTCCCTTTTCCTCAAGCCTTTTTATAAGGCCTATGGCTGTAGGATGTTTAATATGGGCTGCTTCGCTAACTTCCTTAAGGGAAATATCATGATCTGAATTTTCCAATAAGAATATTAAAATAGCCATCTGGCTAAAGGTTAAGCCATCTTCAACCAGTTTGTTATTAAGCTTTGAGGCAAAGTTTTCACTTATAACTTTAAGCTTAAAAGCAATAGGCATATTTGAAGGATCCTTATTATCCTTACATTCCATTTCTCCATCCTTTCTGTTTAAATTCTATAGCGTAAAACTACAAATATATGAAAAATAATAAGCTAAGCTTCTTAATACATGAAGTTTAGCTAGCTACATATGATATGATATGTAGTCAGCTACCTATTGTCAATAAACTATTTTGAAATTAATATTTATTTAATATTTTTGCTCTTCTTTTTCATCATATTATTTTCAAATTAATAAAAACTATATACAAAATTACTTTCATTTTTTTCTTCCTAGATTATAATAGTTTGTGCGAGGTGCTCTTTATGGAATATTTGCAGTTATTTGATAATAACAAAAACCAGATAGCCGGAGGCAAAATTGCCAGAGACCATAAACTGGAAGTGATTCCGGGAGAAAGGTTTATGATAGTTCTTATTTTTATAGAAAATAAGGACCATAAATTTCTGATTCAAAAAACGCCTATTAATAAGGACGGAAAATTTGCTTCTACAGGTGGCCATGTGTCCTTTGGCGACAGCAGTCTTAAAACCATTCTTAAAGAGACCAGGGAAGAGCTTGGTATAGAGCTTACCTCAGGTGATGTTAAATTCATTGATTCTGTTTCAACTTCCAAAGCTTTTTGCGATATTTATTATACTGATAAAGAAATGCATCGTGGTGATATGACACTTCAGAAATCTGAAGTTGAAAATGTATATTGGTATTCCGAGGCAGAAATACGCAATCTCATAGCACATAACGAGTTCAGAAAGCGTAATATAGGGCCTTTTGAAAAAGTAATTGCCTGGAGAAAAGAAAATACTCCACTTTTGCAAAAAAATATGATATAATACTTGACAACTGTAAAGGTTAGGGGTCTTTATAATAAGAGAGACCCTTTTTTTTTGCTTATTTAATCTAACAAACGGGAGAATATTTTATGAAAATGAATAAGAGAATCTTCAGTATTTTCATGGTAGCTTCTCTTCTTGGCAGTGCCACTGCATGTGGCTCTGATTCTGCACAAGAGGCAAGCACTGCTACAGAAACTACTGTTGAAGTATCTGAAACTGCTCAGGAAGAAAATTCTACAGATGATTCATCTACAGAATCAACAGTTGAAGAAGTCGCTTCTGAAACTTATGAAATACCTGAAGGCATGTATCTTAGTGAAATTACCGGTGAACCTATCAGTGAGGAAATCAAAGATCAGCGTCCTGTTGCCGTCATGATAGATAACGAATCCCTTGCTCTTCCGCACTATGGAGTTGCAGAGGCCGATGTTGTTTATGAAATGATGAACAGTACCGCCAATAATCGCATAACAAGACTTATGTGCATTGTTAAGGACTGGGGCAATATAGAGCAGATGGGAAGCATTCGTAGTACAAGACCTACCAACATTCTTCTTATGTCTGAGTGGAATGCGGTATTGTGCCATGACGGTGGTCCTTACTACAATGATCAGTATTTTATAAGAGATTGGGCTGACCACTTCTCAGGTACTTTCTCAAGAGTTGCCAATGGCAAGAGCAGAGAATATACAGAATATATTCTTTCAGGCGATCTTGAATCAAACTTTGAAGATTCAGGATACAGCACAACCTACAATGAATATGCCAATGCCGACACTACACATTTTGAATTTACCGATTACGGTACTACTGTAGATTTATCGGAAAATGGTTATCAGTACTGTGCCGATGCAGCCATCATAGATATTAAGCCTTTTGCTCATAACGGTTCACAGCTCATCTACAATGAAGAGACTCAGACCTATGATTATTATGAATATGGTGCCGTTCATGAAGATGCTGAGGATGGTGATGTACTTACTTTTGACAATGTAATTCTTCAGAAATGTACATTTTCACAGCTTGATGATGAAGGCTATCTTATTTACAACTGTATTGATACCAATCAGCCGGGTCTGTATGCTACAAAGGGAAAGATTACAGACGTTGTTTGGACTAAGCCTAACGAAACAGATATAACAAGATTCTACGATGAACATGGTGAAGAAATAGTCCTCAATACAGGTAAGACTTATATCGCTCTTGTTCCTGATGATACATGGGATCAGCTTGCTATCGGAGCTTTCTATTATTCAGAATAATATTTATAATTATACAAAGAACATAAATAAAAAAGGAACTTTGAATTTTTTCAAAGTTCCTTTTTTGCTACTTTAATAATTCTTAAAAAATAAATCTGCATCAATCCTTATTTAAAATAGTTCTTACATTTATACCATTTACTTCTATATGATCATCAACTGCTATAACAAGACACTGTCTTCCGTCAATGATTTTGGTTTCAACCAGGTCTGCTCTGTCCGGCTTAACCTTTATAACAACATCCGGAGTTTCTATATCAAACTTTCTGGTATTGGCAATATTTGAAGCAAGCAATGGATAATCCTCATTCTCGCCGACAATATTGTCATAATTTTTCTTGAAATACTGCATCTTATCTTCTGATACACCACTGTCTGCCAAAAGATGCTCCACATCTTTTCTGCCAAGCTCCAACGGCTCAGGATCTCCTTCATGATCGTCGATCATAGTCTGAAGATTTTCATGAATATTTCTCATAATATCATAATCAGCCTCTTCTCCTACTGTGTCTGCAACAATAGTGTTGAAGATATCCTTCTGCTCAGGTGCT
>JAILBM010000166.1 GCA_024680925.1 Butyrivibrio sp. | reverse complement strand
CTCTGAATAATACTCGAAGTTTCTTCCGCAAAGAGGATTTCTGTGTATATTAAGCGCCGGTGCAAGCCATAAATCAACACCAAACTGCTCCATTTCCTTACCTACCATGTCTCCGGCTTTTTGAGCAAGCTCCATGTCCCATGACATTGCAATAGACCATCCAATAGGGATTGCAGTAGTGTACTGATAATAATCTACAGCACCTTCTACCGTTTCAAAGTTCTCCTCAGGTTCACCAAGGGATGAACCTCCTTTTAAGAGATTACCATCCTTATCGGTTCTGAAATGTGGCTGTAGTCTTAGTCCTGCAGGACCATCTGCAAGAATAATTGCTTCCAGCCCTCTATCCTCCCTAATCACAGCAGAGGTATCTCCTGCTGCCCCGGGAACCATCTGTGAAGCATTTCCCACAACTTCACCACCACTCTGCCTATAGGTACCAACGCAAAGCTGGGCCATTTCTTCAATAGTAAGCTGAGCTACAAACTCGTCTATGGTGCAATTGCCCTTTAATATATCCTCTACAGTCAGCTTCTCGGATCTTGTATTTTTTAGTTCTGCTCTTTTTGACTGATAAACTGTTTCTATGGTTTTAATGGCGTTTTTATCAAGTATAACAACCGGAAGATCAGCCAAATCACTATCTGATACTTTTTTATCCGGCTGAATTTCCTTTAAGGAAATGTCCAATGGAAGTACATTTTTTACCCTTTGAACAATTATCTCTTCATCAGCTTTAATTATTGCCACGGCTCTTGCAGAGGCACTGCAATTACCTACTCTTACTACATAATCGCCCTTTTCAATAACCCAGGCTGCAAGCTTTTCATCGTAGGAAGCCATACTTTCGGCATCAAATGATATTTCCAAAGTCTTTGATAGACCTGCTTCAATTATTTCCGTCTTTCCAAAGCCCTTTAGTTCCTTATAAGGCTTAGGGAGCCTTCCATCAGGGGCAGATACATATACCTGTACAACTTCTCTTCCGGCAACACCTCCGGTATTTTTAACCTCTGTCTTTACCAAAACATTTTTACCACTAATACTTACTTCTGCCTTTTCAATTTCAAAGGATGTATAACTAAGTCCATATCCGAAGGGATATGTAACCTTTTTTTCAAAGCTGTCAAAATATCTGTATCCCACGTATATACCGTCAGTATATTCTTCATCGTGCACGCTCTCTCTGTGGCTGAACTTCTCAGAAGAAGGATAGTCAAGATAGCTTTGTGCCCAGGTATCTACAAGCTTTCCTGAAGGATTGACCTTACCTGTAAGAACATCCCAAATGGCATCTCCTCCAAGATTTCCCAGCTGTCCCATAAGTACTATGCTGTTTAAACCTTCAATGTCTTTAAGGGCAGTAAGGTCCATTACTCCACCGATATTTAAAAGAAGTATTGTTTTGGGATATCTCTCGCTTAAAAGCTTTATATTTTCCAGTTCCCTGTCAAAAAAGTAATAGTCACCCTTAACATCGTATCTGTCGGCACCTTCTCCGGAATTTCTGGAAACGCAATAAATTGCTGTATCCGTAAGGTCTGTATCTATATCATTTTCTGTAATGGCTAGAGGCTCCGGTTCTTTAAACGGGTTATCAAACATCACGGTAAAAACAGGAACACCTTTTTCATTAGCTTCCCTTGTGCATTCTTCAAAATACTTATTCTTGGCTATTTTAAGAGCCTCATCCTGCCGATCAAGAAAATCTCCGCTTACTATTGACAGGCCTGCATGCTCAGCTCCCTGCTCAATTGTGACGTTATCTCTGGTGTTTACATCACCTGATCCGGTGCCGCCTCTTACTGTATTTCTTACGGCATTTCCAAAAAGAGCTACCTTTTTGTCAGATTTCAAAGGAAGTGTTCCATCATTTTCAAGAAGTACAACGCACTCGCCTGCCAGCTTTCTTGAAATTTCTCCGTGAATTCTTTCTCTTTCTTCAATTTCATTTGATTTTGATGCGAAAATTAAACCCATTTAAAGATCTCCGTTTCTTTAAAAAATTTCCATATGCCTACTTATATATTCTACCATAGCCATGATCATAGAAAACGATGTCATGATCACCATTATTACTATAGCACCTTTATCATACACAAATTTTTTACAGAAAGCATTTGACAGTAATAGTTCGATTCCAAGACCTATGAGTATAATAGGCCATAATTTATAAATAAATTCATAGGTCATAAAAGGCATGAACATATGCAATATAAACATGGTTCCAAATACTATAAAAGTTAATCCTGTCGTTATGCTTCCGACTCTGTGTACTTTTATAATATTACTACAATCATTTGTATTATTTGTGACATTGGTATCCATATCTTTCCTCCAAAATAAGTTTTCTTACGAATTTGATATGTTTTGATCCTCTAACAAAAGCTCCTTCTTTTTGCCTTTTATCAGCTTAATACCAAGAATTATGATGAGAATTGAAATAACAAACTGAGGCACACTATAGAAAACATTTCTGACAGTACTGTAGTAATAATCCCATATAGCCTGTGGAATTAATGTATCAATTACTTCCACGACTGTATTCCAAAGAAGGGTAAGTCCAACAATTATAAGCACTGCAGCTACTCCGGTACGCTTTTTGCTATCTGATATTTTTATTCCGGCATCTCCGAAAAATTCTGTCCATATCCATTCATCTTCAATTTCAGAAAAAATCTCATCATCTGCTCCCGCAATATTATGCGCATGGAAAAAGCCTATAAACCATATAAGCAGGGAAACAGTCCCCATAAAATCCATACCTACAACAACACCTGCAAATGATGCTATAAAAAGTGCCATTATGCTTGTACCCATTTTCATAAATCCCATATACATCTCAGCCGCACCCGGCATAAAAGATAAACAAAATGTTAAAAAGCGATTCTTCTTTTTTGGTTTAATATTTTTCATATTCTTAATCCTCCGTAATTCCAATATTTGCAAACAAATCCGTTTCCTTTAAGGTCTGATACATGGTTTTATTTTCTTCCATTACTTCCTGCTTGGTCTTATACTCAAACCGATTATTGTAACTCTCATCTATATTGTGTACTTTCCCAAAGGAAGAAATCTGGGAAATAACTGATAAGATCACACAGGCTGCCGTTGCCAGAAATACTTTAAAGGTATATTTTCTGTATTCAGAAATTTTTTTATTTCGTTCCTCTATGGATATAACCTTTTTATTTTCTCCGGATTTTGTATCTGACTTATCAAGCTCCTTCAAAATATTTTCCATGAGCTCAGGAGGAGCCTGAACATAATCATCCTGCTCTGCAGAAGCTATTAATTTTTGTAATTCTTCACCCGATAGGTAGTTCATGCGTAATCCTCCAATCTTATGTTTTTTTGAAGCATCTGTCTTGCTCTGTATATCCATGTTTGAACAGTTTTAAGACCCTCTTGCCGTTCAAGAGCTATTGCTTTGGCCGTCTTGCCTCTTATAAAATGCTCAATGGCAATGGTTTTATAGGGTTCTTTAAGCTTTTCACATTCTTTATTAAAGTCTTCCATGACCTCTTTATTTATATAAAGATTAAGTGGCTCCTCATGACTTACAATCTCAATCCCGGAATCAGAATCATAGTTTTCTAAAACTTCCCTTCTCCCCGGGCTTTTAAGATAATCGATACATTTATTTGAAGCAATCCTGCATATCCATGCCTTGGCATTTTGACCGTCAAATTCTTCATAGTGCCTGTAGGCTGCCAAAAAAGTTTCCTGGCTGATATCTTCTGCTATGAAGTAATCTCCTGTCATTTTCAGGCAGATTGAAAAAACAAGATTCTGATATTCCTGGATGAGTCTTATATAATTGTCCTTAGAATCTATTTTTTCCACCTCCCTTCAAGCGCTTTCAATATATATAACGAGCCGGATCTGAAAATGTCTTCAAAATTTCAAAATTTTTTTACTCTTTATATTATTGCATAAAAAAACCGCTTACCCAATAAGAGTAAACGGTCTTATAAACTTATGCTACCAATCTGTTTCTGCCTGATTCCTTAGCAATATAAAGATTATCATCTGCCTTTTTTATAACATCCTTAGGGCTTATACCTTTATGGCTATGTGATACTCCGATTGAAACAGTACAATGAACAGCTTTATTATTAAAGGTAAAAATCTTTTCGGATATTTCCTGTCGTATCTTCTCCATAAAATCTTTAAAATCCGAATATTTTACTTCATTTCCGGATACAATAAGGAACTCTTCGCCGCCCCATCTTCCGGCCTTTATACTGTCTGTAGATTTACTTGAAAGAATGTTGGCGATTTCCACAAGTACTTTATCACCATTATCATGTCCGTAAGTATCATTTATGGATTTGAAAAAGTCTATATCCAGCATGGCTACGGAATATTCATTTTTCTTTTTTCCCTGTCCCTCGTATTCTGTAAGTATATCATTCATGTAATATCTGTTTCCAAGTCCCGTAAGCTGATCAAAATCTGCCATGTTATGGAGCTGTGAATATTTGAATTCCATTTGTTTGGTATATTGAAAACCACATAGAGCAATGGAGAAAAAAGTTATAACCGCATTATCTATGCCAAGAAAAGTTGCTACTCCCGAAGGCAGGTAATCTCTAAATGGTACGGTAAGGAAATGTGTAACGTAATACAAAAGTCCATATTCAATCATTACAAGAGAAGTCATGACAATGGAACCAATTACACTTTCACGTCTTGTTCTGTCAGGTACAATAAATGGAAACATGAAGGTAACCAGAAGCCCAAACAGCCATGTCTGGAATCCATTTTCCCAGCCAAGAATGCACGCAGCAAGAAATACATGGCTCATTATTTCTGCCAATGTGATCATAGCATATATTTTTAATTTGTTTCTATCAGAATTCAATAACGGAAATGAAACCAGATAAAATATCACACTGAATATGTTAATAATAAGCATATACTTTAAGTGAAAAATAATACTGGCGATAAGAAAATATACATGACAAGCTGTAAGAAGCGCTGTGATGATCTTATACTGTTTTAAATCACTTACAAATGCCTTCTGTTCAAAATTGTTCCTTACATTTGTATCCATATCCTAGTTCCCTCCTACAATAAGACAGGATAAGAAAAATTAGTTCAAATAACAAAATAAATATAACATTTAAATCATTAATCAAAAAATCGTTCTTACCAAAAAAAGATACTGCGCCAATTTGCAGTATCTTAATGATTAATTGATGCAACTGGCTGACTCTGTGAGTCCCTATAGCTTTGCGTCACCGAATCACTTCGGTTTTGCTATGTTATGTAATTAAATTTATGTCACGTTCATAGACAAAAACAAATCACTTCGTTTCTTCAAGTTACTCTAACTTATTTTGACTCAAAAGGCAATATGTTTAACATAAAATACACGAATTATCACATATTGTTCACAATATGTCTGTCACTGTAACCCGATAAATTATTCTGTTAACTTGACGTCACATTTCACAGTCAACTATAATTAGCTGAATATATAATAAAAAAGGTCCGATTTTAATATGTCTGAGAAAACTATTACAAGTTCCAAAAATAATATTTTATTATCTTCCCTTGCATCCATTGCTGTTATTACAATAATGATATTTTTATCAGAAATTACCGGAGAAAAAGAGATTATTTTCCCCGAAATAGCCGCCATATCTGTGGGTTCTTTTTTATCACCCCAAAAATCCTGGAATGTAAACCATATAAGAATGATCCTTACCATATCCCTATGCGCCGTTTTAGGAGTACTTATTGTTCTGTTCGTGCCTTTTCCCTTATGGATTCAGGTTTTACTTGCCTATGTGGTTGGGCATCTTATTTTTTCATACTCAGGAACATCCTTTGCTCCCATGATATCCGCCATTGTTCTTCCGGTGCTTATACAGACCAAAAGCCCGGTATATATTATAGCTGCCATCTCTCTTACGGTATTTATCTGTATTTTAAGACAGCTTTTGGTAATAAATGGGATAAAAACCGAGCCTGACTTTATTCCACTTCCCAACCCGGATAAAAATGCATTTAAGCTTATGCTTATAAGAATAATTCTTGTAGCTGCTATAAGCTTTGTATTTCTATGTTTAATAAAAGAAATAAATGGAGTAAATGTACGTTTTTGTATGGCTCCGCCTCTTCTCGTGGCTTTTACAGAGCTTTCAAAACCCGGAAGTAAGGCCATAAAAAATCCACATAAGGTAATACTTCTTATTTCCTTATGTGGACTTATAGGTTCTGTTTCAAGACTTATTTTCTGTACTTTTTTTGGCCTTCCTCTTACCATGGCATGTGTAATTGCAACCACAGCTATGATTGCGCTTCTTTATTCATTTAAGCTTTTCCTGCCTCCTGCAGGGGCCATTTGTATTCTGGCAATGCTTATACCGGAAGAAGCCCTGATACCTTACTCTGTAGAAATATTGGCAGGTATATCAATATTGGTATTTGCTGCTTATATGATTAACAAGTCTGATATTTAAGGCCAAAAAAGCTCCTTACTTCTTTGCCTCAAGCTTTTTCTGATTGCTCTTTTTGGTCTCTATTTTTTCAGCAGTTTTCTTCTTACTTTCTATTTTTTCAGAAGGTTTCTTCTTACTTTCTATTTTTTCAGAAGGTTTCTTTTTGCTTTCTATTTTTACTTTTTCAGTCTTTTTGCTTTCTATTTTATGCTGCTCTGCTTTTTTAGACTCCAGTTTTACCGGTGCAAGAACGTCTTTAAGAATAGC
>JAILBM010000152.1 GCA_024680925.1 Butyrivibrio sp. | reverse complement strand
AAATTCAAAAGAATTATGCGTCGCCAGTCGGCGGAACCATTAGCTTACCGATAACACAAAACAACTAAATACCTTTCAGTAGGCAGCCCACCACGACTGTCTGTTTGCCTTTTTCAAAAATAAAATTTTTGACCGTAAACCTGAGAACTGGCTGTATCGTGTTTGTAGTTATCATGATTTTGATGATACACTATTCCTATGCTATTTGCTATCTAAATGACATTGAACCTGGCACCTGGGCTCAAAAAATGTACTTTTTTTTCCATCCTTCGTATAAATTAATGTTAATAAAATAATATTTAAAAGTTGACATTTTTTTGTATTGAGGAGGAAAGTACGATGAGTTATGCTATTGCAACAATTCTTGTAATTGCCACTGCAATAATTACATATTGGTTATGCCAAAAGAAAACAGACAGAAAATATTCTATAGGATATGTTTTAGAGCTTTTGGCACTTGGAGTATGCGCACTGGTTAATGTTGCTATTTTTGCTATGGTTATCTGGGACGGAACTTTTATGGATATGGATAACCCGCTCGTTGGTGGGATTCTGACTGCATTATTTTCAGCAGCGATATTCGAAGAAGCAGGTAAGTATATTATGTTCCGTCTCGGACTTTTATACAGAAGTAAGCCTACATGGTTTGATTCGGTTATAATATCCGCCATTGTTGCAATGGGCTTTACAATGGTTGAGAACTTTTTATATGCACAGGATGGAAATCCGGCAGTATTACTGAGAGTTATTTTGCCATGTCATTTTCTCTTTGGCACGGTAATGGGATATTACTATGGTAAGGCAATGATTACACAGAACAAAATATATAATCTTTTAGCCTTTGTAGTTCCGGTACTTCTTCATTTTGTATTTGATGCAGCACCTATTGCACTTATAAATGTTACAAAGAATATAGATTTGCAAAATCTTGATGATTCGGCATTTTCAGATACCGGAATGGTAGTTCTTATATGTGTATGTACACTTATCGCTATTTGTGTGTGGATTGTATATGGAGTGATGATAATAAAGGCATTTAAACAGATATCCAAGTGGAGTGCCGGTCATGAACTTCAGGATCAGCTTTATCCGGAGACATTTCAGAAAAAGATGCCATGCACTACAAGGGTTAGCAGAAGTGCCTGAGATAAATATTGAGCCATGGTGCCATGGCTCATTTTTATTGTATTTTTTTTTCTATTATTTCGTATAAATATATATCAGTAATATAATAAAGATATATTAACGATATTTTGTACTAAGTATAAAAGGAGAATTTTTATGAACAAAAATACAATAAAAGATTATCGCGCTTTTGGTACAATGTTATCTCTATTAGCAGGATCATTTATGGATAACAATCTTGGGAGAGTCATTGACGAACAGGCCCAGAATATAGTAAAAATTACAAATGATGCAAAATATAGTCCCGCAGAAACAGAAGGTTATCTTAAAGACGATTTTTATCTGAAATCCGGAATTGATAAAGCTATTGAGGATTCACTTAATGCTATTAAAAATGAGGCTGCTAAATATGAATATAAAGATGGTTCCATGCAGCAGGTCTTATTGGATCATATAATATGGCTTCATGATCGTTACCTTGATCATAATTTTTCTAAAGATATGAGCAGTTCTTATTTTAAAGACTATGTTACCCAGAATATAATATCCAAATGGGCTAATATGTCATTGACAATGAAGGTTGATAAGAAAGTATATGGTAGTCTTCCTGATGAGGCTGTAAATGGAACAGCATTAAAAGCAAATTTAGAAAGAGCAGAACATACCCTTGAAGAAATTGATCAATCCTTTAAAGAAAATAAAATTCCTGAACTTGTATCAAGTGGTCAGAATTATCATGACGACTTAATTAAATTTAATAGATTAATTGAAAATGGCGGAGACCCTGATTATGACCCGCAAATAAGGCAATTGCTGATTAGTGATGCAAAGAAGCTGAAAAAAGCTGTTGAAGAAACTATAAATATATCTAAAACAGATTCTAAATCGGCTATGATCATATTTGAGGATGGTAAAAATATCAACGATTTTAGCCTTAATGGAGGCAGATCTTTATCGAATGATCTTATTATTCTTGATAGAGATATAAAAATTCTTGAAAGTGGATTTAAGCTTGGAGCATATTTTACATATAAAAAATTAAACCAGGATTTAGATTATATTACTTCTAATCTGGCAGCTATTTCTACGGATAATGTTCCTAATATAAAAGATATTAGAGACAAATGTGCCAGCTTGAAAGAAAAACTTGAACATCTTCCTTCTCAAAACAGTTCAGAGGAAGAAAAGGAACAATGGAAGAAAAATGTCAGTGATGGAATAAAAGACTTACAGGAGTCATTTGATAATAATCTTAAAAATAATGATGTTAAAGATATAGAGGTTCTCAAAAATGTAATATCAGAGCATATTAATGACTTAACAGATATTAATAACAAAAGTAAAGATTTAACAGAATTTGAGGATTATGGCAAAAAGTTTGTTATAGAAGAACAAAAAAATGCCATACAGGAACTGGATGAATTCAGAATCAGTATAGGTAAGAATATAAATGAATACAGCAAAAAGATAAAAAATAAGAGTCCCGAACTGAAAAAAGCTATTGAGGCGGTTAATAAGTCTTGTGGGAAAGTTACAGGCCATAACATTGAAGAATTCCGGGATAATCTTAGAGAGTTAAAAGCTGAAATAAATAAAGAATATGAACCATACGAAAATTTAAAACTGGAACAAAGAAATGAATGTGGCAAGATAAAAGACGACCATGTAATGCTGCGTGTTATAAAAGGAAGTACTTCTGTATATAACCGTTTAAAGGATGTTGATCCTGAAAATTTAAATAAAGAAAAGCTAATTACAGATTTAACTGACTTAAATAAAAAAAGTGATTTATTTAATGGAAGACGCCAAAAAATAACAGAGTTTATCGAAATATTAAAAGATCCGGATACAGAAAATGATGAAATAAAAGAGAAGTTGACAAATATAAAGACAATTTTAATCGAAGATAAAGACGATGCTTATGAGGGATTATCTGATGAAGGTCAGAGCTATTATAAAAAATATGGAGCAGAACTTGTTGAACCGTTTAAAGATGAAAGACCATTTAGATTATATGAATTAAATGAGTATGTAAATAATGCAGAGCAATATATTAGTATAAAGTGTGAGCAGATAAAACATGATGGATTGACTTCTAAAATTACACTTGCAAGACAAAAGGATGTACTGGAAGGAAATAGCAAGGTTGATCTTACTTCTGCATTAAATAGGTTTAATAC
Organism: Butyrivibrio sp.; assembly: GCA_024680925.1. Taxonomy (GTDB): domain Bacteria; phylum Bacillota; class Clostridia; order Lachnospirales; family Lachnospiraceae; genus Butyrivibrio. The sequence continues at coordinate 3,317 of JAILBM010000152.1, read as the reverse complement.
AAGAAGATCCTCTATTTTTGGAAAAGGAGATAATTATGATGCTGCATATGGCAAAGAGTCTACTGAGCATAAAAATTTAAGAGAAGCTGTTATGGAGCTTCAAGCAGAGTATGCAAAACTCAATGGTATAGATAAACGTGCTAACAAAGAAGAATGGCAGGCGCAGGCAGTAATCGTTCACAATAAAGCTACAGTAGGTAGGGAACTGGCACATGAATATACTGTAAAGAAAAAATATTATGCTAATTCACCTGCAGGCGCTGAAAGACTTAGAGGATCTTTTGATATTTCAAATGAATGTATCAAATTAGCTGCTAATATAAGACATGAATTAAAGCTTATAGATCTGGAAAAAGATGTTACAGCAAAGAGACCTGTGAGACAAGCCGATAAAGTTCGTAGAAATAGTGTGGTTAATAACATAAGTATGGAAGCTTTAGATAAAAAGGTTTCTCCAAGGAAACGAAGTAACAGTGTAAATGTTACAAAAAGAACTTCTAAAACAAAAATTCAAGACCCAAAAGTACCACAATATGGAGAATGAGCCATGAACTGAGGCAAATGAGCCAGGGTGCTAGGTTGGGGGGGCTCATGAGCCACCCAACTCCGGCACAAGGTCATTTAGATAATATTCTTCATTGAATAAATTGAATATATATCATTAATCAGAGGTGAAATATCCTCTGATTTTTTTTCCTTATGCCGAGGCCGGCTACATGTATTGAAGGGTTTCAGTGATGAAGAAGTGTTCATTCGCGAAAAAATCCCCCCTCCTAGCGGAAGGAGGTGGCACTGTAAATAATAATGGAAAAAAGACAGTGTAAATTTCATATGAAAAATACAAGGAATATAGCAAGTGATAGTTTCCAATCCATTTCATTAGAATTGAATAATGATAAGGAGGAAATGGAAATGAACTGTAATCCGGATCGTTATAGTGGAATATATAGAGAGTTAGCAGAACTTATTGGGGATGCAGCCACACAGAAGATATGGAAACGATTTTCAGGATTGAACATTACTTTTCCGCAGAAGCTTTACTCTAAAGAGTTCAGAAGAGATTTCATAAAAGAGAATCTTAATGAAATGAAAATTTCTGAAATAGCGAGGGCTTTAGGGTTATCTGAAAGAAGAGTAAGGCAGATTATCGCAGAAATAAAGATGGAGGATGTGTTATGAGAAGGAAGGAGTTTTTATCATTATTATCGCTGTTGAGCATGACTGTAATGCTCATGGGTTGTGGAGATGCATCTGCTACAAATGAGAATACTATTGAGGAAATAGTAGTTGATGATGCCGCTGAAGAATTGTCAAAAGAAGGCAATGATCTCGCAACAGAAGAGAAATCAGAAGAAAGTAGTGAAGTTGTAGCTGAAGAAGCTACAGATTTTGTAGAACCAAAGCTATCATTAAGTACAATTATTGATGAAAATGTTCTTTTTGATGACGGAACAGTAAAGATTACAGCCAAGAGTCTGGAATTTAAGTATAATTCACCTGTGCTTAATCTCGAATTTGAAAACAATGGAGATAAGACTTTGACATTTATCAGTGGTTCATTGGGGTATAGTTGTAATTCTGTCAATGGCTATATGGATGAATCAATGTATGTAAATGTTAGTGTCGATCCGGGAAAAACAGCCACAGAAAGTGTTTACATCAATGCAGATTTGCTGAAGGTGCTGGGAATATCAAATGTAAAAGAAATAGGGATTGCTTTTGACATAAAAGATGATGATTTCAATCAGTATACTACGACGGGGCCACTTATCATTACAACTTCCGATGCCGACATTCCCGACAATTCAGAAGATTCTTTTATTGATTGCGTTAAAAATGGCTATTTTGAAAAAATAGGTTATGCTACTGTTGATTATTTCAGTGAAGAGAACCTAATGAATGTAGAAGAGCTCAAAATATTATCAGAAGGAGTGTTCACAAACGCAGAGGGTGAAATAAGTGCGTTTATAGAATTGGAAAATTCTACAGATCAACAGGTAGAGATGGCTGTTTCAGATATTGAGATCAATGGACTAATGTTATGTTCGGGGGGATGGACAAGCAGAACAATTAATGAAGGCAAAAAATGTTTATTAACAATTGGTATTACTGATGTAGCAGATTATGCAGGTGGAACATTGCAGGAAATGGGAATAACAGAGATTTCAACTATTGGATTTGCTGCAGATGTAAATGACATTAACAACAATGATCTTTATGATGAAAATATTGTTATAAGGCTTTCAGAAAATGAATCATCTGTGCAATCAGATGGGACTGAATTATATAATGCCAATGATATTAGGATTCTTACCCAAACTGTAACAGAAGATGATTCTGATATCAATATCCTTTTGAGAGTGGAAAATAATTCTCAGCAGGAAGCAAAATTTGATGTTGAATATGATTCACTTTCCATAAATGACAAGATGTCGGATTTTTTGGCACATTCTACAACAATTGCGCCGGGAAAAGCGGGAATCCTAAAAATTGAAATTAACAGTTGGTGCTTTGAAGATAGTGGAATAACTTCATTAGAAGATATTGAAAGTGTAGAATGTACTGTTGAAATTAAAGATAAGAATTATAACGATATTGATTCAGCTGTTGTTAAAATGGAATTTTAATACAGAGCATATTTAAAGCTGCATTAACAGATGTACAAACAAAAAGCAAGCTAAGCCGGGACGTTTTGCCCTTGCTTAACTTGCTTTTTTTATTATAGAATCGTACTAAAAATGAGCCACCGAACCTGGCAGGTCAAGTCCTAAATATGGTGTAAATTGATTTTTTGATTTAAAAGTAGTGGCTATGTTCGCCATCCTTGACACCCATAAATCATGGCGCTTATACGTCATTACCGATGGCGATAGACTCATGAGCAGCTGACCTTCCTCACCATCGTTAGATCCAGTGTAGCGCTCTGATTTATAGGCATCAAGGACAAGCCCTGCCAGTGGCAGGGTGGCTGGTTTATTACCTCCGGCTTCAGATCTTTGAGCAGCTGTTATGCTGCCATAAGTTTTTGCTGCTCTAGCGCCAAAGACTGTAGCTTTACACTTGTCTCTTGGGTTATGCTTGCATAGGCAATTGTTCCAAAACACATGCGCTTCATCAGCATTATGTCATTTTGATCAATTATTTCTGAACCCATGAGTCTGAGCAGAGATGCACCATTTGGAAATCTTTTATTTCCGGATCAAGACGCTTACATACCTCAGATACAGTGGATTTAGAGTATTCCTTTCCACAAATCATTTCTATTACGTTGCTCACCTTCCGGGTAGATACTCCCATGATGACCATCTCGGCCATAG
>JAILBM010000074.1 GCA_024680925.1 Butyrivibrio sp. | reverse complement strand
AATAATTTGGAATCCAAAAAGAAATTTTCCATAGTAGACGTAGCGCAAATGGGAATGATGGTTGCGGTTTTAGAAGCAGCTAAAAGAGCATTGGAATTTATACCTAATGTTGAACTTATAACTCTTTTATTTATTCTTTTTGCTATATATTTTGGCAAAAAAGTTATATTGGTTTCCTTTGCGTTTACGTTCCTTGAAACCTTTGTGTGGGGAATTCATACCTGGGTCATTATGTATTTGTACATATGGCCCCTTTTAATAATAATAGTCTTATTAACTAAAAAATATGCCTCACACTGGTTCTATTGTATTATATCAGCTTTGTTTGGGCTGTTTTTCGGAGCCATGTGCTCAATTCCTTACCTGTTTATAGGTGGCCCGATTATGATGTTTAACTGGTGGATAGCAGGTATACCCTACGATGTATTACATTGTATAAGTAACTTTGTTTTATGTCTTATACTTTTTATGCCGTTATCAAAGGCTTTGGAAAAGATTACTAAGCAAAGCTTTATGTAATATCAATCAGAAACTTGAATAAAACCATTAATTGTAAGATAATTTCATTAGTATAATAATAAAGTCAGCAATTTCTTCAGAATTGTTGGCTTTTATTTTTCTATTTTCAAGAATTTTATGAGACTGTGTAAGGAGTCTTTGATGAAAAAAAAGATTTTTTATGGCGGAAAAGTGTATACAAAAGATTTTAAATTTGAAGACAAAGCTGTAATTATCGAGGATGAAAAGATAACAGATGTTATAAACAATGCTGAAATTGGCAACATAGAAGATGCCATGATGATAGACATGTCAGGGAAAAATATTATTCCCGGACTTGTAGATATTCATTTACATGGAGCTGCTGGAGCAGATTTTTGTGATGAAAATGAAGAAGCGTTTCATAGGATTTTAAGGTATGAAGCCTCCTGCGGAACAGTGGCCCTGTGCCCTACAACAATGACACTCTCTTTTGATACACTTTCCAACATAATGGATTGTGCTAAAAAGGCTTCCTGTAATCAGACAGATACAGAGGCCCATATTATTGGTATAAATATGGAAGGTCCATTTGTATCAAGGGAGAAATGCGGAGCTCAGAATACAGATTTTTTAACAAATCCGGATATAGTTTTTTTTAATAAATTACAGGAAAAATCAGATGGTCTTATAAAGCTTGTAGACATTGCACCGGAACTTGACGGAGCAGATGAGTTTATTAGGGAAGTATCTAAAACTTGCAGAGTATCTCTTGCACATACCATGGCAGATTATGAAATTGCATCTAAAGCTTTTAAGCTTGGTGCCAGACATGTTACACATCTTCATAATGCCATGAGACCATTCCTTAGTAGAGAACCGGGACTTATAGGAGCAGCCTTTGATAATAAAGAAGTTACACCAGAACTTATATGCGATGGATATCATATTTTACCAACTATGGTTAGAGCAACTTTTGAGTTATTTGGTTCGGATAGGATGATACTTATAAGTGATAGCTGTATGGCTGTTGGAATGCCTGCAGGACAATATAGTCTGGGCGGTCAGCCGGTATTTATGAAAGATAGAAAGGCGGCTCTAAAAGACGGGACCCTTGCAGGTTCTGCAAGTAATCTTATGGATTGCCTACAGCAATGCATTAAGACTATGGATATACCTGCTTGTGATGCCATAAAAGCTGCAACATATAATCCGGCCAAAGCAATAGGTGTTCTAGATGAATTTGGTTCTATAGAAAAAGGTAAGAGAGCAAGCTTTGTAGTATTAGATGGTAAATACGAGTTTCAATCAGTAATTCTTAATGGTGAAAAACTATAATAATTATAGTTAAAGGGAGGAAAAGTAATGTTGTATGGAGCAATTGAAGCCGGTGGTACAAAAATGGTATGTGCTGTTGGAGATGAGAATGGAAAAATATTGGAGAGAATATCAATTCCTACAAAAACTACAGAAGAAACCATGCCGGATATTATTGCATATTTTAAAGATAAAGACATAAAAGCGATAGGACTTGCCTGTTTTGGTCCGATTGATCTTAATAAAGCTTCAGATACTTATGGATATATTACAGCTACACCTAAAACTGCCTGGATAAATTTTGATATAGTAGGATGCCTTAAAAAGGCATTTAATATTCCCATTGGTTTTGACACTGATGTAAATGGCTCATTACTTGGAGAAGCAACCTGGGGATGTGCAAAAGGGCTTACTGATGCTATTTATATAACCATAGGAACAGGAATAGGAGCCGGCATAATGTCAGGAGGAAAACTGCTTCATGGCATGCTTCATCCGGAAGCGGGTCACATTTTGATGAGAAGATACCCTGAAGATGGTTATCAGGGCAAATGTCCATTTCATAAAGACTGTTTCGAAGGTCTGGCTGCAGGACCGGCAATAGAAGAGCGCTGGGGGCAAAAGGCAATTGACCTTGCTGATAAAAAGGAAGTATGGGAGCTTGAAAGTAAATATATTGCCCAGGCTATATTCAACTATATATTGACCTTAAGTCCCCGGAAGATAATCCTTGGTGGGGGAGTAATGCATCAGGAGCAGTTGTTTCCAATGATCAGGAAAAAAGTTCTGGAAATGAATGCCGGGTACATAAAAACAAAAGAATTGGATAATATAGAAGAATATATAGTCCCGGCAAGTCTTGATGATAATCAGGGTATTATGGGGGCAATAAAGCTTGCCATGGAGGCGGAGATGTCTTTTATTAAAGGGTAATACGCAAATTTAAATGAATTATACGATTTATTTTGCCATAATGAAGCTATAATAAGCTTATGATTTGACATATTATATTTATATAATAAATTTTTTAAGTAAAGGACGGATAAAACAGTGAGTGTTTTAAGTGAAAGAAAAGAAGAACGACTCTATAAACAGGTATTGGAAAATGAGATTGTTTCTCCAAGAACCTATAATATGTATCTTGGTGGCACAATTGCTTATGGATTAATCATTAATATTATTATGTGCGCAACTTGCGTAGATCTGGTATTAAGCATTAATCCAATTATTTTTATAATAGGATATTTTATATGTGCCATAGCAGGAACATTTATTTCTGCCAAATCAGATAAACCGGCAATGAGTTTTCTGGGATATAACCTGGTAGTCCTTCCGGTTGGGCTGGTTGTAACCAGTGCCGTATATTATTATGGTGGATTAAGTTCATATATTGTTCTTGAAGCTTTTGTATATACTGCATGTATTACGTGTATAATGATTTGTCTTAGTATTTTAAAGCCTGAATTTTTCTCAAAACTTGGAGGAATTCTTCTTGGAAGTCTTATAGGACTTATTGTAGTGGAACTTGTACTTATGATCTTTGGGGTATCACAGACAATAACAACCTGGGCAGGAGTAATAATCTTTTCACTCTATATAGGATATGATTACTGGAAAGCTCAGCAGTATCCTAAGACAGTAGATAATGCCATTGATAGTGCATTGGATATTTATCTTGATATAATTAATCTGTTTTTAAGACTTTTGAGTATTTTAGGTGGTGAAAAGTCCTCAAAAAATAAGTTTTAATCATAATTAGATAACATAATTAGATAAAGAAATTTCATTAACATTAAAAGGTAGCCTGGTTATTTACAGGCTACCTTTTACAGTTATTCTAAATAGTTATTCTGAACCTTCGTCGTTTTCAGAGTTATCTTCGGAATTATCTTCACTATCAGAAGTATCCTCAGAGTTTTCCTCAGAGTTATCTTCACTATCAGAAGTATCCTCGGTGTTTTCCTCAGAATTATCTTCTTCACTGCTTTCTTCGGATTCTGTATTTTCTTCTGTGGTATCGGTATCTTCTGCTGAATCGTCAGCACTTTCCTCAGCAGCAGGTTTATTCGTTACCCATCTGTAGAAGAAAGCATGGTTACCGATCATAGTATATTCACTGATTCCATAATAATCAGCATAATACTGTGTCATGAAGAATAAATAATCACCAACACGGGCACCATCAAGAACTTCCTGAGCGGCCTGTATGCAAGTAGAGTTAGGTCCTCTGGAAATAATTAGTTCTACCTTACCTGATCTATATGAGGCAAATTGCATGGTCTGAGTAATAACACCAGTTATCGTATTTGGGAATGCAGAGCTTTTTACTCTGTTCATAATTACAGATCCAACTGCAAGTTTACCGGTATAGGATTCACCATCAGCTTCAGCTTGAATAGTAGCGGCAAGCCATTCCAGCTCGGATGCTGAAGCAACATAAGAACCGGAAGTATCTTCTCTTGTAAGAGCGAGTCTTTCAGCAATCTGTTTAGCAAGTTCTGCCTGAGCGGCTGCAACCTGAGATTCAAGAGCTTTCATCTTTGAATCAAGTTCAGCAAGCTGATTATTATAGTTTACAAGTTTATCTTTTTCAGAAGAAAGAGAACTGTTGGTGGAGGATAGCTGTCCTTTGACAGTATCAGTAAGTTCCGCCAATTCTTCATGTTTTTCATCAAGCTGAGTCTGGTAGTTGTCAAGTTCGGCTTCCCTTTCTTCAACTATAGCCACTTTAGCGGCAATATCATCTGATAAAGCCTGGTATTCAGCCATTTTAATCTGGTCATATTTAACTACAGAATTAACATAATGATATTTGGTTAGAAAATCACTAAAGGAAGAGGATCCAAGTAAAACTTTAATAAGACTCTGGTGACCGCCGTATTCGTAAGTTGCCTGCATTCGCTTTTTTAATGCTTCGTAACGCTCTTTTTTCAGTTGCTCTGCCTCTTGTAGTTCTGCATTTAACTGAACTATTTGAGAAGAAACTTCTTCCATAGCCTCTTCTGCTTCTGAAATTTCTGTATTTAAGGAGCTGAGTTTACTTGAATAACCATTTATTGTGGACTGAAGAGCAGAACTTTGATTTTGAAGATTACTTACATTACTTTGAGTTTGCTCTTTTTGTCCCTGCAATGCACTGATAGCATCCTTGGTTTCCTGTGTCTGTTTTTCAAGATCGGATATTTTATCCTGGGTTTCAGCCTCCTGTTGTTGCATATTGGCGATTGTCTCGTCAATATCTGAGGCAAAGGATTTAAATGGCATTATATTTAATAATGAAATTATAATAATGGGTAGAATTCCCAAAAGAATTCGTTTATACATCAATCCCCTCATTCATAGTTTCTGTCAGAAACCGTACATTAAACATTTGTTCATACATATTCTTTAATTATAGCAATTGTCTTTATTTTGGCAACTTTAAGTTTTATTATTTCTTAAATATCCCTTAACTGTGAGCTTAGCATAAGAGTTCTTGGGGTAATGCTGTCATGGCTGCTGTTTAAAGGAGACGAATACTTTTTAATAATGATCTGAATACTTCTTACAGATATTCTTTTACCGTCTCTTTGTAAGAAAAGTGCTTCTTTGTCGATTGTTTTCCACCCTTTTCTAACATTCATATATTGCTTTAACGTCTGTGCTGTTTTTGGGGTGAAGGTATAGGTGTCCCAGCCATGATATCTGGATAAAACTGTAATGCTTTGTGAATTAAAGTCAATGTCATCTATATTTATATCTGCAATATCTGAAACTGAAAGGCCAAGATCTAAAATAAGCATTACCATAGCATAATCCCTTGTCCAAAGTCTTTCATGGTGTTTTATGGCTTTTCCTTCAAGAACTAAACCATCTTGTATATTATGTAATAAAATATTTGATTCGCTATCTGAAATCGGATTCGTTTTATTTAATGTTATGGACGGTCGCTTTACTAGTAGAAAGGGATTAAATTGCAGCCTTTCTGTTTCTATTAAGTATGTAAAAAAAGCTGAAAGCGCAGAAAGCATACTTTTTTGCGAAGCGGGAGAGTGGCCGGGTTTGTACCATTCATTAAAAGCTCTTGCATCAGGCGCATCTATTTTTTGAAAATCGTCAAGTTCAAATTCAATTGGATTTAAGTGTTCAAATTTGTAATTATGGTTGATTAAATAGTCTAAAAATGTAATGTAGTGAGACGCATAGCAGTAGAGTGTTCTTGGGGATAAACTATATTGTTTGTCTTTTAAATAATTACAAATAATCTCTGGTAAAAAAGTTGTTTTTTTATTTAATAGTGATTTTAGATTGTTGTTTTCTTTTTGTTTATATCTGTTCATGATAATAGAGTTTTTATTTTAATTATAAATGAAGGTAGTGGGATTTGTAAATTATATTCGTATATTTATAGTTATACGAATATAATTATAGTGTTTTCCTCTACTTTTTTGGAAAACGTCAGTATTTCTTATTCTTGTATCTTATTTAGGGTAAACAATGGTATAATTGATTTGTTATTAAAATATCATTTTATTTATATATTAAAATTACATGAAGAATGTAGGAGGAAATTTGAAATGAAGTGGTTAGTTGGTTTAATTGTGGGAGCTTTGGCAGGATGGCTTGCAGGAAAGCTTATGGATTCCAAACATGGAATTATCGTTAATATGATTCTTGGTATTGTGGGAAGTTCTGTAGGTACTTTCCTTCTTGGCCTTTTAAATCTTTCTTCAACAGGTGGAATAGGAGATTTTGTTGTTTCTGTTCTTGGAGCCTGTGTTGTAATCTGGGTAGGAAGGAAAATTTTAAAATAATTATAATTAAATATGTGGAGGTGATTTGATGGGAGTAGTTTATGTTGTGCTGATATTGATCATAGTTTTAATATGTGCCAATATCAGAATTGTTCCACAGGCAGAGGCTTTTGTTATTGAAAGACTTGGAAAATATAAAGCCACATGGGGTGCGGGATTACATGTAAAGGTGCCTATCATTGAGCGTGTAGCAAGAAGAGTTACAATGAAAGAGCAGGTACTTGATTTCCCACCACAGCCGGTTATTACTAAAGATAACGTTACAATGCAGATTGATTCGGTTGTATTTTGTAAAGTATTTGATCCTCAGCTGTACACCTATGGTGTAGAAAGTCCTATAGCCGGTTTACAAAATCTGGCTGCCACAACTCTTAGAAATATTATAGGTGAAATGGAGCTTGACCAGACACTTACAGGAAGAGATGCAATTAATGGACGTATGCAGTCTGTTCTTGATGAAGCTACAGATCCATGGGGAATAAAGGTAACAAGAGTCGAAATAAAAAACATTCAGCCACCGCCTGAAATTGAGCAGATCATGACTAAACAGATGCGTGCAGAAAGAGAACGTCGTCAGACTGTACTTGAGGCTCAGGCTCATCAGGAAGCAGTAGTATCCAGAGCAGAAGGTGATAAGAAAGCCAAAATTCTTGCAGCAGAGGCTGAAAGAGATGCTCAGATTGCTCTTGCAGAAGGACGTGCCAGATCTATAAAATTGGTTTATGAAGCTGAAGCCCAAGGTCTTGAGGCACTTAAGAGTGCCAATGTAAGTGAAACTGTTTTAAGACTTAAAGGTATTGAAGCTTTAAAGGATGTGGCAGACGGACGTGCTACAAAGATATTTATGCCTACTGATGTTACAAAGGCAGTATCTACTCTTGGAGTAGTTGCAGAGGCTATAGGAATCGGAGATGCCACTGAAATTGATAAGAGTGAGAAAAAGGCTCCTGCCACTGCACCTGACTATTGCTGTGACGGGCAAAGCGGTAATGTCAGTCAGGAAGCTGCAATGACTCAGGCCGCAATAGAAGAAGATATAGAAAACAGAGATATAGATTTTTAAAAAATGATCCCGCTGAAATCAGTATTTCAGCGGGATTTATCATATCAAGCATTATTTTATACGGTGTGTCAAATCAGTTTTATAAGTTTACAATTTTCTATTCCTGTACTCCAGAAATCCTTTAGTGGTATATTTCTTATCTGACAGATTATGCTGGAATTCATGGCACCATGTCCCACTATAAGAACATCTTTTCCATCTTTTATCATAGGATCGATTACTTGCTTTAAAAACTCCCCTGTTCGTGCATACAATTCTTCAAAGCTTTCCGCACCTTCGAAGGGAGTAGTATATTTTTCGGGACTTTGGAATATGATATTTGTTGGGTGATCTCCTATACCAAAGCTTTGGGCACCTTCATATATTCCAAACCCCATTTCTTTTAATCTTTCGTCTGTTATTATAGGTATATTTCTGCCTTTTAACAGTATTTCTGCTGTTTCTCTGGCTCGGATCAGTGGAGAACAGTAGCAAATGTCAAAATTTATATCTGAATATTTTTGTCCTGCTTCCCTGGCCATTTCTCTGCCGGATTCATTTAAGGGGATATCTGTCTGACCTTGAAGTTTATGTAATTCATTCCAATCTGTTTTTCCATGTCGCATTATATATAGCATATTTGTTTACCGCCGATGTAATTTTTCAATATATTTTAGCATATTAGTCAATAGGCTAAAAAATAATATAAAATGACGTTAATTTATACTTTGTTTATTGATTGAAACGATTGTAAATACTAAAATATAAACAAAGGAACATTGTCACAATATATTTGTGGAGGAAGGCCTATGAGAGTTAGTAAAAAACAGGAACAAATCGAAGAGAGAAAAGAAAAAAGAAAATTCAGAAAAAGAATGATGATTATTGGGACTGTATTGATCAGCGCTATAGCAGGATGTGCTATAGGTTATGTGTACAGAGATAAAATCGGCAAATTGGTAAAAAAGACAGATGAATTAAAGGATATCAGGGCAGATATCGATAATTTAAAAGAAAAATTGGTAGAAACAACCAATGCAATAGGCGAAAGTGTTAATGAAGTGCTGTTCTAGGTGATATCTATTTTGAAAGATGGTTTGTTGCTTGTAATTAAGCAATTACGGAGGTATTTTTATGCTTAAAAATTTATCAATAAGAGCTAAGCTTATTTTGATGGCAGTACCACTTGGAATTATAACAGTTATTACAGTAATATACTTTTCAACAATTATTAACAGTAATTTTCTGACAAGTGAAACAGTTTTTTACGAGCAGTTATATGGTGCAAGCAGTTCTATCCTCAATGCAGACAGGGATTTTTATCAGGCCTATGTAGCTGAGTTACAGATTTTGGCATACAATGGATATGTAGATGAAACTACAATTTCAGGATATCTTGATGATTATACCAAGAATGCCACGCAGGTTAAGGAAGGTGTAGACAGTATAAAAGCATTGGTAGAAAAATATCCTGAAGTCGGATCCTTTAATTCGGATGGAAGAACAATTAATGCCCTGGTAGATTCATTTTATACAGACTATAACGGTTGGTTAAGTGCATATAGTCCTTCTGAAGGTACAGGAGATATGCTTACCCATATTACATATTTTGAATCTGCAAGAGAATGTCTTAATGGTATTTCAGAAGTTATAGAAAATTATGCTATTGAAGAAAAAGATATTTTGGAAGCTCAAAACAAAAGAAGTATTTTTATTGCAAGTATAATAGTATTTATATTGCTGGTAATTGATTGTATTTTCTGTATATTTATCATCAGATATATAAGAATAAATATTGTTAAGGTTTCAAATGCCATAAGTAACATTGCCGACAGAAATCTTACAGAAAAGGTACAACCGATTGAAGGACGAGATGAGATAGCCCAGTTAAGTATTGCTGCAGGAAAGCTGCAAAAGCAGTTTATTGCAATGATTGAACTCCTCAGAACATCCTCAGGAGAGCTTTCATCCTCCAGTAATCTTATGGCGAACAATACCAAGGAATCTGTTTCCTCAATGCATAATATTGACAATGCTGCCAGTGAGCTTGCAAATACTGCAACTCAGACAGCTCAAGACATTGAAAACATTTCCAGTGAGATTATTACATTAACAAGTATGACTGAACAGAGTTCAGATACAACGATAGCACTTGCCGATGCATGTAATGATATCGAAAAGATTACCAATAATGGAATGGAGACGGTAAAAGAGCTGACAGATATCACGGATCAGAATGTTATAGCTTTCGAAAATATTTTTGAATCCATAGATGGAATAGATGAGCGTACCAAGAAAATCGGTGTAGCTAGTGACATGATAACTTCTATTGCAAAGCAGACAAATCTTTTGTCTCTCAATGCAAGTATTGAGGCTGCAAGAGCCGGAGAGGCTGGTAAGGGCTTTGCTGTTGTTGCCGATGAAATAAG
>JAILBM010000065.1 GCA_024680925.1 Butyrivibrio sp. | reverse complement strand
TATAATTTTATATAAAAAAGAAAACGATCATTTCTATCTAGTAAAAAAGCCTTCGGCAAAACCGAAAGCTTTTTATCAACAAATTATTTAGTTTAAATGGTAATCCAGCCAAGTACGCTTGCTACTGAGCTAAACAAAATAATTGCAACAAAAAATGGACAAAGATACTTAATCATAAAATTAAATATTGCTTTTCTTTTAAATGGAGCGCCATTTTTAGTAACTTCCTCTGCCAATTTCTCAACGGTAATAATTCGGACAACCAAGAGGCATGTTGCCATAGCTGCAAGTGGCATCATGACTGAGTTTGTAAGGAAGTCAAAGAAATCCAGAAACTGCATTCCTATTATCGTAACCCCTGCAAGTGGTCCATATCCAAGGGAACTTAAGGATCCAAGGATTATCATGGCAATTGCTAGAATCATGGCACATTTTTTTCTGCTAAGATGAAGCTCGTCTTCGAAGGTAGAAATAACACTTTCTGCAAGAGCAATAGCGCTTGTCATGGCTGCAAAAAATACCAGCAAGAAGAACATTATACCAACCGGTCTTCCAAATCCCATAGATGCAAATATATTTGGCATTGTTATAAACATAAGGGAAGGTCCTGCCTTTAATACAGAAGGGTCTCCGCCTGAGAATGAAAAGACAGCAGGGATTATCATAAGTCCTGCAAGTATTGCTATGCCTGTATCAAAAATTTCTACGTTTGAAGTAGCTCCTTCTATAGACATGTCGTCTTTCATATATGAACCAAAGGTTACAAGGATACCCATGGCAATTGAAAGTGAATAAAACATCTGTCCCATAGCCGCAACAACTGTCATCCAGGAAAAATTATCAGGATTAGGGATAAGGAAATACTTAACGCCTTCAATTGCTCCGGGTCTTGTAACAGAATAAACAGCAATAATAATAGCAAGAACTACCAGTACGGGCATCATAAACTTTGAAACACGTTCAATTCCGTTTTGAACACCCATAAATATAATAACTACAATTATAGCCGTAAAAATCAGGAACCACACTTCTACACCCATTCCACTGGATATAAAATCAGTAAAGTAATTATCTGCGGCAATTTCTGTTATATCGCTTGTCAGATAGGAAAATAAGTATTTAAGTACCCATCCGCCAATAACAGAATAATATGGAACAATAAGTAATGGAATAATTGCATTGATCCAGCCACCGAATTTCTTGGCACCGTCATTTCCAAAATGTCTGTAGGCTCCAACCGGACTTTTGTGAGTCATTCTTCCGAGAGCAGATTCTGCAACTATCATGGTGTAGCCAAAGGTAAATACCAATACAAGATATACCAAAAGGAAGATTCCCCCACCATATTTAGCTGCCAAATAAGGGAATCTCCATATATTTCCCAGTCCCACAGCCGATCCTGCTGCTGACAAAACAAATCCAAGCTTTGAAGAAAACTTTGATCGAGTTTGTTTTTCTTTCATAATAAAAACATCTCCTTTAACAACATTTCTTTAGGCATTATATCACTTTTTGCAAACCCGAAATTTTATTTCACATTAAAAAAGTGATGTTTTTGTTATAAAAAGTGAGCTTTTGCCTTTAAACATAACTATTTTGGTGATTTTTGAAATATAATATCAATAACCCAATTTTGTCACTCACTATGTCATAGTGAAACTACAAAGAAAAGAGCAAAAATGTGATTCCTCACTTTTTTGCTCTTTCTTTATTTTACTTCTTCTTTTATATATTCCGTATATAGCTTTGGTTTACCAAGGAAATATCCCTGCATATAATCAATAGGCTGCATTTTAAGATAATTATATTCTTCCTGAGTTTCTACACCTTCAGCAAGGAGTTTTATATTTCGGGACTGCATATCATAGCACATCTGCTCCAGTATTTCCTGTTTAACAGTGTCTCGGTCTATATCTGATATTATTTCGCGATCTATTTTTACCAGATCCGGTTTATAAAAATCTATGCACTCCAAATCATAATTACTGCCGGTTCCATAATCATCAATTGCTATAAGCGCCTGTACATTGGATTCATTTATGGCAGTTCTCTTTATGTTATAGGCAAATCTGTTTTTGGTAGTATATTCCAGAATCTCATAAACCACACGGCCTATCATCGTAGTTCCGCCAAGTTCAGCTACTGCTGCCGATACTTCAAGGCGCATACAGGTTGACGGAAAGGTATTTATAAATAATTTCCCTTCCAGACCTGTTTCCAAAAAATATTTAACTCCGTAATAGTTGGTTATCTCCTCAACTAATTGAAGCTTATCCCTTTTTGTTAGCTCATTTATAAATTCCATCGGAGAAAACGGCATAGGTCGCATTAATGCTTCATATCCAAATATGCTGTCATCCTTAACATTTATTATTGGCTGATAA
>JAILBM010000033.1 GCA_024680925.1 Butyrivibrio sp. | reverse complement strand
TAGAGTAAAATTACTATAACTAAATACTGATTTTGTATAAACAGCAATAAAAATACCTCTTGATATCCCTAATATGGATCATCAAGAGGTATTTTCTGATTATTTTATACTAAATACATATTAAGCCAATATCAAATTACTTCATCAAAGATTATTTCAACTTTAAACAAGTCACCGTCAAGCATTATTTCAAAGCTGCCTTTTTGTGAAAGAGTCAGGTTTTTGGCTATGGATAAACCAAGCCCGCTTCCTTCTGTAGTTCTTGAAACATCTCCTCTTATAAATCTTTCTGTCAGATCATCTGCATTTATATTATTAAGCTCTGTGGCAGATATATTCTTAATTGACAGCACAGCTTTATTTATGCCTTCCTGTTCTACAACCTTCAGATCAAGATACACTCTGGTATTTTCAAGAGCATATTTAAATACATTATTCAAAAGATTTTCAAGTACTCTCCAAAGATGTCTTGCATCGGCCATAATAAATATACTGTCTTTATCATACTTAAATACGGGTTTTAGTCCCTTCTGCTCGAACTTTTCATAGAACTCTCCAATTGTCTGATTTATCATTTCCACATAGTCTATGCGCTGAAATTCCATGGTAATATTGCCAGAGGATATCTTGGAGGCTTCTACCAAATCCTCTGTAAGCTGCTTTAGTCTTTGGGATTTTTCATCAAGTACAGCTATATATTCTTTTGCTTTAGGATTGTCTATGTTCTCTCTCTTAAGCAGGTCAACGTAGTTTATGATGGAAGTCAGAGGTGTTTTGATATCATGAGAAACATTTGTTATCAAATCAGCCTTTAGCTTTTCATCCTTCATGCTGGTGCTAACCGCCTTTTCAATACCATCTCCTATGGAATTTACAGCATCAGCCAGAACCATATTTTCACTGTGAATATTATTGGAGTCTACCTTAAACTTAACGTCGCCATTTTTTATATTGGTTATGCCGTTGATAATTTCCTGTCTTTCTTTATTTATGTTATAAAGGCTTATTCCCACAAAAATATCAATTACTATTGCAACCACCAGTCCCGGAGTACGAAGGGTTAAAAGTCCAAGATTAAGAAGCAAAAATAATATATAAGGAACCCAGGTTCTTATAACTATATTGGAATTCTGGATTGTATTAACCACCAGATTCTTTCCATTTTTACCAAGCCATCTGGTAAAGCTGTAATTCCACAGTTCATGGGCCTTACGGCGTCTTGCGTAACTGTATATACCAAACCCGAATCCGAAATCAGCAATAAATAAACATACTGCAGCAATCAGCGGATAAAAAACACTATTGTAAACCGAAGATCCAAACTTCATTGGTAAAGCAAAAAGAACTGCAATAGGAAGTGCAATAATAATGATAGTTATTAAAAACATAGCTTCCGTAAATATCTTATCCTTTGCCTCAAGGGTGATTCCGTTTGAAAACCAAATGCCACCTTCATAGCTTTCTGTACCGTCTTCATTTTTCTTTTTATTATATTTAACATGTCCTTCTTTTATTATGAGATATATCATAATAAGCAGATAAATTAAGATTGCCACAACTCCCAGGCCATAAAGTTCTTTATAATAGGGAACATATTGCAGGAATCCCTCTTTACCCTGGGTAATCTCATCTTCACAGGGATATGTGGTATCAACTCCTATATAAACCTTGATCTTATCAGGAAAGGCATAATCATAATCCTTTATGATAGACTGAATTACACTTTCGGAAATAAGGGTGTTAGACTCGTACTTCAATTCATAAGGACAATAGTAAATATACTTGCCATAGTCTTCAAATACCTCTGCGATATTAACTCCCGTAGTTTCTCCCATAAGAGAATCCACATTTGTGTAAACCTCTGTTTTGCCACCAATCGATCTTGAAACATAATATCTGATATTCGTATTACCGTAATTATAATAACTTAAAGTTTCAAGATGTTCAGAATAGTTAAGCTCCAGATCTCTTGCAGCCTCTACCACATTAGCGCAAAGCTCTTCATATTCTGACCAGCTTGATACATAATCCTCAATATTTTTACCATCGGCAGACTGATATCTGTTAATAAGAACAGTATGTGAGCCTGAACCGTTTTCCTCAGAGTTACCGGATATGGAAGTCAGAATAATATTATTATCGATCTGTGAATTAAGATAACTATTCATACCACCTGATACTGAATTATTCTCAAGATGCGTATAAATGGTATAGGAATTTAAGAACTGGCTTGCCTCTTCTGCATCAAGTACCTGATATTCAAAACCTGCCTGAGCCCATTTTAAAAGGTCAGATAGTTTATAGGAAGCTGAAATATAATCTCCCGGAAGTGAAGTTCCTCTGTTAACGTAGGCTGTAACATCCACGTTTTTTTCGCTGTCATATTCTCCGTCAGTCTCCATCTGAGTTCTGATAGCCACAAGCCTTATTATATTGGATATATTGTTACCAAGAATATTATTAAAAAGATAGGATTCCTCATATTCTCTGTTTCTATCAGTTTCTTTCAAAGTATAGGAATAATCACCATATAAACCATCAATAATAATATTTGAGCCTGTAATGGCAAATACTATTATAAAACCTATTATTCCCGCCATTATATGCTGTACCAATCTTAGGATAAATCTTTTATCCAAACTGATAGACTTTTTCATTATAAAAATCCCTCACTTTATTATTTTGTATCGTCTTCAATCTTATAGCCTACTCCCCAGACTACCTTGAGATACTTAGGCTCTTTAGGATTGATTTCAATTTTCTCCCTTATGTGTCTTATATGCACCGCTACTGTATTGTCGGCACCGATTGCACTTTCATTCCATATATTTTCATATATCTGATTTATGGAAAAAACCTTACCCTTATTTTTAACAAGGAATAATAAAATATTATATTCAATAGGGGTAAGCTTTACTGATTCTCCGTCCACTGTAACTTCCTTGGAATCATCGTTGATTTCAAGACCATAAACCTTATACAAAGCTTCATCGGTAGTATTTTCCATATTCCCAAGCTGTGTATAACGTCTTAAATTGGACTTGACTCGGGCTACCAGCTCAAGAGGATTAAACGGTTTTGATACATAATCGTCAGCTCCGATATTAAGTCCCAGAATCTTATCCGTATCCTCTGACTTGGCAGAAAGAATGATAATAGGAATACTGCTACTCTCTCTTATCTTCATGGTACAATGTATTCCGTCCATTTTAGGCATCATAATATCAATTATGGCCAGTTGTATGTCATTTTCCGCAAGGACCTTCAGTGCCATGATTCCGTCATAAGCCTTATAAACCTTGAAGCCCTCCTGCTGAAGATATATTTCTATTGCATCTACAATTTCATGATCATCATCACAAACTAATATATTAGTCATACCAACCCTCCGTCATAATATTATTTAACCAGACAATTCTTAAGAAATACAAAAGAAGTTTCTTAAGAATAATAACATTTTTACATTATTTCAAACACAAAAAGGCTGCAAGGTTGCCTCTGTCTTCATGCTGCACCCTATGCGAAAACAGATAATCAGGATTACAACAGGTACAAATATCAGTTGTTTCTATATTTTCCTGAGGCACACCTGCATTTAATAAACTATTCTTTATGATATTCCACAAGCCCAGTTGATATTTACCATTTTCCTTATCCTCCAGGGCATCTATGGAATACAAAGTATCCAAACCGAATTTTTCAATAAATTTTTCTGCAACGTCAGAGCTGATTTCATAACAGTCTTTACATATAGAAGGCCCAATGGCAGCATGGATATCTTTCGCATCTGTTCCATACTCTTTATTCATAGCTTTTATGGCATTTACAGCTATTTCTCCAAGAGTTCCCTTCCATCCTGAATGGCAAAGCCCAATGGCCTTATTTTTGGTGTCAACAAGATAAACCGGAGGACAATCTGCATGATAGGTAGTTAATATAATGCCTCTGACATTGGTAATGAGACCGTCAATATCAACATATTCCCTTTTTTTACATACTCCCTTGCCTCTGTCCTCATCTTTTATAACTTTTATATTGGTTGTATGGGTTTGGTAGGTGCAGACGAAATCTTCAAGACTTCCTTCATGTCCCATTATTTCTGAAATTCTGCGGAAGTTCTCATCCACATCTTCCGGAACATCACCTCTTGTATAACTAAAATTGGACTCGGAATATATTCCCTTACTTACACCACCTATTCTTGTGGAAAAAAGATGTGTCACTATTCCGGTTTGTTCCAGTCCCGAGAAAGTCAGATATTCCATTTCCTTGTGCTTTTTTTGTATTAAAACCGGATAAATACCCTTTCTTTTAACATTATTCATATATATCTCCTCCCTGAAGTATAATCAAAAGCATTCTTGATCCATTTAAATTTTAATAATTCACCCTCTCCCTCCACTGCTAGAACATCATATCTGAAGGGTGTGTATTCATCAAGCTTATGAATGATTCTGTAATAATCAGAAACCTTACATATCTTTTTTTGTTTCCTATGATCAACAGCCCTTAAGGCACCACCATACTGATCTGAACCTCTGTATTTTACTTCAACAAACACTGTATATTTATCATCTCTGGCAATTATATCTATTTCTCCTATTTTGCATTTAAAATTTCTCTCAATAATTTCTAATCCGTTATCCTCTAAATATTCACAGGACATATCCTCATATTTATTACCTGTATTTCTCTTATTCATAACACCTTAAATCAAAAATCTTCTGAAAACCACTTTATCTCAGAAGATTTTTATCCATTTCTGCATATTTTATTTTAATGTCTGGTATGGTCTTTGGCCTTGATCTTATCCATAGCATCAACGAAGACAAGTATTTCAGCCACCACTTCATATAATTCCGGTGGTATCATCTCACCTATTTCAAGACGCGAAAGAGTATCCGCCAGTTTATCATCCTGATGGATGGGAATGTTTGATTCCTCCGCTTTTTCTATGATTTTTTCAGCAATTGCCCCTCTACCTGAAGCAATTACTTTAGGTGCTCCATCTTCATTGGGATCATACCCAAGAGCTACCGCCGTTTTGACTTTTCTCTTTTCTTCAGCCATATTTCACCTGTTATTTATTATTTATGCCCTGGCATCAAATGATGCATAGGAAACAACAGAAAGCTTTTGTATATCCAGCATCTCATCTACAGGAGCATCCTTAGATTCAGACTCCATATCAGTATGAAGCATCAGCTTTGCTTCCATAGAATAACCTCTTTTATTAAGTCTTTCATCCAGCTTATCTATGTTTGCTGCTATTAAATCTATAACACTGTCATCTGCTACATAAAAATTGGTTTTTACCTTATTATCCGTCATCTTAACATATACATCCAAAGGTCCGAGATGTTCCATATCAAGATGTAAAATAGCACTTACACTTCCATCTTCACTTCTGGCATGTTTTTTGTTCCGATATACATATAAATCACCATGAGCATTTTGGTTAGCCATTTTTAAAGGAAGCTGCACATAAGTAAACATCTGATTCAACTGATTCATAAAATCAATATCTTTATTAAGATTCTGGGCAGACTTTGTAATTGCATGTTCTGCTCCAAGACTCTTTTCAAGAACATGAGCCATTTCCTTCGTTTGTTCATTTATTCTTTCATAAAGCTTATCAACATTTTCTTTGTCTCTCACATCTTCGGGCTTTAAAAGCCATTGGGAGGATATCTGTTCTTTCATAAGGTTCTTAAAATCATTTGTTGAAAAAAGTTTTGACCAGCTTTGTATACTTTCCTCATCCCTTGGTGAATTTAAATATTCATTGGATAATTCCTTCATAAGCTTATTTAAATCCGACTCGGATAATTTGTTATTCCCTTTAGAAAGCATATTTTGAAGTTCTAAGGCAAGCTTAGGATTTACATCATTTAATTTTTGAACAAAATCATTACTGATAAAGGTCTGTTGCGAATTATCAGTTATATTGTTTAAAGGTTCCCGAACATCACCTTTAATGATCTCGTCCTGATTCATATCATTCTTAATGTCAGAGCCTGTTAAAATATTGCCTTCAACTGTAGTACCCTGGTTTTTATCAGCTAAGGCTCCTTCCTGAGATAAAACATTTTTTCCGTCAGCTAAAACTTCTCCGGATTCAGGATTTTCTGCCTGCATGGCAGCCTTAGTATCCACTGCATTTTCTGCGGCAGGAGCTTCCCCTTCAGAATTTAAAGCTTCCAACACCTTGGAATTACCTGTGATCACATGAAGTACATTTCCAAACAAGTCATTGGCAGCCTGAATATCTCCTGAGGCTGTAAGAGAGTCAAAGGCCTGAGGAAGCTTATCCATGATAGAATTCATTTCGTTAAGGACCTGATGCTCATAGTTCTTATAAGCCTCATAGGACTTTATATTGTCAGGACTTACCTCCAGTCCAAGATAAGTCATATCTACAATTGTGGAGGCACTTGTCTGGGGATTATTATGAACCAGATTATACATGGCTCCCAAAGAAGATTTGTCTATGGACATTCCATTTTCCATCATTTTGGAAACCATCTCCACAGAAGAATTATTTATATCAATACCTGCAGCCGATAATGCCTTTAAAGTATTGGGATCTACAGCAGTATTTTCAAAAAGCGGACTTAAAGTAAGGGTATTGGAGGCTGTACTTCTAACCAAAAAAGCTACAGTCTGCCCTTGAGATAAGGCTGTCGAATCATTTAATTTAGCTGAAATTTGTGAATTATCACCCAGATCGATCTGAGCCATACGAGAACCATCTTCAGAATTAGTTATAGACACAATTTTGCCGGAAACAGTATCACCTGCGGAAAGTGTAAGATTTTTACCCACTTCCGCAGAGGGTGTCTGATTTAAATTATTATGAGTTATGACATTAGTATTTGTATTTACTACACCTCTAATTCCACTCATTAAACTGTTTCCTTTTTATTTTATCAGATAAAATTTCCAATAAAGCTGTTTCTGTGTATAGGACAAGGTCCGTACTTTTTTAAAGCAGCAATATGATCTGCGCTTCCGTACCCCTTATTGTGTTCAAAGCCGTATTCCGGATATTCCCTGGCATATTCCTGCATAAGTCTGTCCCTTGTAACCTTGGCAACTATACTGGCTGCAGCAATGGAAATACTTTTTGCATCCCCTTTAATAATAGAAACCTGTTTATAATTCTCAAGCTGAGGTATATGAACGGCATCAATCAAAAGAACATCCGGTTTAACTGAAAGATTATTTACAGCCATAGCCATTGCTTCATAAGTTGCCTGTAAAATATTTATCTCATCTATTCTTTCAGGGCTGTTATGACC
The DNA here is from genome assembly GCA_024680925.1 of Butyrivibrio sp. Taxonomy (GTDB): domain Bacteria; phylum Bacillota; class Clostridia; order Lachnospirales; family Lachnospiraceae; genus Butyrivibrio. The sequence goes on along the minus strand of JAILBM010000033.1, from coordinate 18,483 downwards.
TATTCCAACTGCAATTGCAGTGTTCATAATCTCATCATAAAGCTCTTCTCTCTTTTTTTCGGATAATTTCTTAGAATCATTAACATATAACAGTTCATTATCAGCCGGTAAAATAACAGCTGCTGTATAAACCGGACCTGCCAAAGGGCCCCTTCCTACTTCATCTATACCGCAAATGTAGCCATAATGAGCATATTCTCTCTCATACATCTTCATTTGCTCTATACGTTTAAGCTCGGCAAAATATTTATCCTGCTTTTTTCTGGCAGATTCCACCAGTTTTTGTACTGCATTTCTTTCATCATTTTCATACTCATTTATAAAAGCAGATATTTCTTTTATGTCTATATTTTTGAGTATATCCTTTATTTCACTTGCCGATTGCATCAGTCTAACGCTCCAAACTTACTAAATGGGAAAATCCTTACAAATGCCTTCCCCACGATAGTACTTTTTTTAACATTTCCTACAGAGTAATCCCTGCCGTCCATACTGTGATTTCTATTATCACCAAGTACAAAATATTCGTCCTCGCCAAGAACTATAGGGTCTATAGCTCTTCCCGGATCCTGAATAATTTCAGCACCGTATCCTTCTTCAAGGACTTCGCCGTTTATATAAATAGTGCCGTTTGTGTCTATTTGAACAGTTTCACCGGGTAAACCAATTATACGTTTAATAAAACAGGGCTCATCCCCATACTGATATTCAAAAATAATAATATCAAAGCGTTCCGGGTTCTTAAACCTATAAGATAATTTATCAACAATAAGAGAATCACCATCCTGTAAAGTATATTCCATAGATGATCCGCTTACATCTGTTCTCTGTGCTACAAAAGTTATGAACAAAACCAGTAAAACGAAAACAACTGCAAGATAAATCACAGTATCTAATATTTCCTTTAACACTCTGTTCATAAAAATACCCCCTGATAAATATATTGTATTACTGTTCTGGTCTTTCAAGAGATATAAGTCCAAGTCTTCCGCTTCTAAAATCATCCAGAAGCATATTGCTTGCTCTGTCGAGATCAGGTCTTCCACCCTGAATAAAGCATTTTCTATTAAATGCAAGACAGGTCAAAACCTCAGTTGCTCTTGTGATTCTGTCCAAATCATCAAGTTCATCTATCTGCTCTTGCGTAATGGAATATTTTTCTTCTATTACACCTTTGTAAAAGCTATCCATATATTTAATTAAATCCGCAGCCATTTCTCCGGAATCAAGATTCACATCATTCATTGATCCAATAAGAGCAAGATTTAAGCCAACGGTTTTATCTTCAAATTTAGGCCAAAGGATACCGGGAGTATCCAGTAGCTGAAGATCTTTCCCTAGCATTATCCATTGTTTACCCTTGGTAACACCAGGCTTATTTCCGGTTTTAGCAGCATTTTTACCTGAAATTCTATTAATGAATGTAGATTTACCTACATTTGGAATTCCGGCCACCATAGCTCTTATAGGCCTGTTTTTGATACCGCGTTTCTTGTCTCTTTCTATCTTGGCAGCACATGCTGTTCTTATCATATCAAGAACCTTTTTGTTATCCTTGCCCTGTTTTGAATTGAGCTGCATAACATTAAGACCCTTATCCTCGAAATATTTAGTCCATTCGGCCGTAACCTTAGGATCTGCAAGATCTGCCTTATTTAAAATAATAAGTCTTTCCTTATTTTTACCAAGTTCATCAATATCAGGATTTCTTCCTGAAAGAGGAACTCTGGCATCTGTCAGTTCTATGATCATATCTACCAGTGAAATGTTTTCCTGCATCATTCTGATGGCTTTGGTCATATGACCCGGATACCATTGATAATTCATATTTACCTCATTTTAAAATAAATCCGGAGGAACCTTCCGAACCTCCATATTTGTACCAAACCTTTCCGGCTATAGTATTTCCTGAAACAATTCCTATATTGGCACTCCTACTGTCTTCACTGCTGTTTCTGTTATCGCCAAGGACAAAATATTCATTACTGCCAAGCTTTATTTCATTTTCAGCAATTCCTGCATCTTCCATTTTATCATATAATCCCTCATCATCGCTCTGTTCTTTTCCATCAACATATAAAACGCCGTCTATGATCTGTACCGTTTCTCCCGGAAGAGCCACTACACGCTTTATATAATAATGTGAATTGGAATTTCCATTAGGCAAAAAAGCGATAATATCATCCCTTTTAGGTGTGGAAACAATATAAGAAACACGATTTATCAGAACAAATTGTCCGCTGTATAAGGATGGGGACATAGAATCACCGATAACTCTGGCTCTCATACCAAAAGCCATAACAGTCATCAGCGCAAGAAATATAGCAAAAGCCGTAAAAAACAGCCATGACAGAATCTCCTTAAATAAAGCCGGAGTCAGAATCTTCTTTTCTTCTTTATATAATAGACTTCTTCTCTTTCGTGCCATATAATCCTCTTTCAAGTAACTTTCTTAATATCTATTATACTATAAAAAGATAGGGCAATTACAATAAGTAACTGCCCTACCAAAAGAAATCTTATTTAACGAGTTCTTTAACCTTAGCCTTTTTACCTGTAAGTCCCTTAAGGTAGTTAAGCTTAGCTCTTCTAACCTTACCTCTTCTTACAACTTCTACCTTCTCAACAAGTGGAGAATGAAGTGGCCAAGTCTTCTCAACACCAACACCGTTAGAAATCTTTCTAACTGTAAATGTTACACGGTTGCTTCCGCCCTGGATCTTCTTAACAGTTCCCTCGAAAATCTGTATTCTTTCGCGGTTACCTTCCTTGATCTTACCATAAACCTTAACTGTGTCACCTGTGTTGAACTCAGGTGCGTTGGCATTAAGCTGCTCTTTCTCGAGCTCTTCGATAATTGTACTCATTTTAAATCTCTCCTATCATTAAACTGGACGTTCTTAATACATTATTGGTAACAGAGGACCGTCTATTTTCACAACGTGTTATACTATACCATGTTTGTATAGTGAAAGTCAAGTACTTACTACAATCTTAGGCAATTTAACATATTCTTTTTTTATAAAAAAAACTAAATATCATAAATTTTCAGGACCAAAACTTTGAGGAAGAAGTTGATCTAATGTATACTCCTGATAATCGTCTTCTGATTTAACCAGCAAAATCTTGGTATCAAGCTTGCAAAACTCTCTTATAACCTGTCTGCAAACACCACATGGAGGACAATATTCCGTTGGCTCATGTCCTTCTCTGCCTCCTGCTATGGCAATAGCAACAAATTCCTTATCACCTTCACTTACAGCTTTATATATTGCATTTCTTTCTGCACATATTCCGGGACTGTAGGCAGCATTTTCTGCATTACATCCGGTATAAATCTTACCGTCTGGAGTAGCAATGGCAGCTCCTACACAATAATGTGAATATGGAGTATAAGACCTTGCTCTCATTTTAAGAGCTTTTGAAGCCAGCTCTTTATAATTTATATCACTCATTTTTATTACCATCTTCCTTAATAAGTATTCTGATTGCCTCAATGGCAGCTCTTATGGCAGCATCTGTATCATGAGACTGTTCATTGGAAAGCCCCTGTTTAGCTCTCTCCTGATTGGCTACAACATGAAGAACAGAACCAACCCTTGCTCTAAGAAATCCGCCCACAATAAACAATGCTGCTGATTCCATCTCAGAACCCAGAGCCCCGCATTTTATCCAGGCATCCCAGTTGTTCTGAAGCTGAAAAGCCACAGGCATTACCTCCGGCTCATGTTGTCCATAAAACGAATCTTTACACTGAACAACACCAACATGGGTGGTAAAGCCTTGTTTTCTTGAGGCACTAACAAGAGCATTGGTAACGTCAAAATCTGCAACAGCCGGATATTCTATAGGAGCATATTCTCTACTGGTACCTTCCATTCTTATAGCACCGGTTGCTACAATATTGTCTCCGCCCTTAACATCAAGCTGCATACCGCCGCAGGTACCAACACGGATAAAAGTATCAGCACCGCTTTTATAAAGCTCTTCCATGGCAATGGCTGCTGATGGTCCGCCAATACCTGTAGATGTAACACTAACCTTAACACCATCAAGGTATCCGGTATAAGTAACAAATTCTCTGTTTTGAGCCACTAGCTTTGCATCATCAAAATACTTTGCTATTTTCTCGCATCTTCCGGGATCTCCGGGTAAAATCACATATCTTCCCACCATATCCTTATTAGTATGGATATGATACTGAATTCCCGCACCCTCTGTATAATCTACCATAAAACCTCCTTAGGCAAGAAATAGCCATATACCCCATAAAAAGCAAGTATATAGCTATAAGTTTAATAGTTAAGTTAAAAATCATAAAATATGTTCTTGTAACTTCAAACAGAAATCCACATTTATTGCAGTTTTCGTAAAAAAGTGATAGTAATTACAAGTTCAATTATAACCTCTTACTTATCCTAATATTATAAATAAAATATTAAAAATTATCTACTATAAAAGCCCATCCATAACATGAATCGTTATAATACCTTTATCAAGATCAACATTTTTAATGCATTCTGAAATGGCAGGGATCATGACATTTTCTTCACCGTCTGCGCGTTCCATTTCGTATACATCATTAGCACCGGTGGAAATAACCTCTTTTAAAATGCCAAGCTCTTTTCCTTCCTCATCAACAATACTCATACCCATAAGGTCAGAAGCATAAAATTCATTCTTGGAAAGCTTTTGGGCATTATCTCTGTGAATTATAAGCTCTTTGCCCCGAAGCTTTTCAACTTCTTCAATTGAGTTGTATTCCTTAAATTTAACAATTACAAATTTCTTAAAGAATCTTACTCTTTCAATATTTAATTCGATTCTGCCTTCTCTTCCGGCTTCAAGGATAACCTTCTTTAGCTTTTTAAATCTGGAAGGATCATCCGTAGTAGGAAAAACATTTACTTCTCCTGCCAGACCATGTGGTTTTGCTATTAAACCAATTTGAAAATACTCTGTCATTTTTTTCGCCTTTTCTTTTTTTCTACTACAGGGTGTTCCAATACCCATTTTTCGTATAAATCAGGTCTTCTTTCCATGGTTCTGAGTTTAGACTGCTCAAGTCTCCACTCATCCACCTTGGCATGATTACCGGAAAGAAGTATTTCAGGGACTTTTTTGCCCATCCATTCCTCAGGCCTTGAATATTGAGGATATTCAAGAAGTCCATCCTGAAAAGATTCTGTTTCGGCTGAATCAGAGTTATTTAATACTCCGGGAACCAGCCTTGATATTGCATCTATCATAACCATTGCAGGCAATTCACCGCCTGTAAGGACATAATCTCCAATTGAAATATAGTCGGTAACTATCTCTTCAAGAACTCTTTCATCAACACCTTCATAGTGTCCGCACAAAAATATAAGATCATCTTCCTTTGCCAGTTCTATGGCAATCTGCTGATTAAATACCTTTCCCTGAGGAGTCACATAAATGACCTTTGTCTTTTTGTTTTCTGTACCGTTTATTTTTTCTTCTATTGCTTTATAGCAATCATAAATAGGCTGTGCCTGCATAAGCATACCTGCACCGCCGCCATAGGTATAATCATCAACCTTTTTATGCTTATCTACAGTATAATCTCTGATATTAACAGCATCAATACTAATATATCCACCTGATACAGCACGTCCTAATATACTTGTTTCAAGTCCCTGTTTTATCATTTCAGGGAATAAAGTCATAATATGGAAATTCATCCATATCCTCCTAAAATAAGTTTGGTAAAAAAAGCCGAATAAAGAAAGTTTCTTCATTCGGCTTATATCTAATATGATCTAAAGGCAAGAAACAGCCTATCAAACTATCTCTACATCAACCTTAACATTCTCTCTGGTGGATGCTGCCTTCACAACGGCGCGAATTGCCTTAGCAATACGACCCTGTTTTCCGATAACCTTTCCCATATCTGATGGTGCTACATGAAGCTCAATCATGATATTACGGCCATCAACACTTTCAGTTACAACAACCTGATCCGGATTATCGACAAGAGCTTTTGCAATTACTTCAACTAATTCTTTCATAGATCCACCTCCGGCAATAATATTCGTGCAAATAAATCAAATATGATTTACTTTACGATACCGGCCTGTTTGAATAATTTATTAACTGATTCTGTAGGCTGAGCTCCGTTTGAAAGCCACTTCTTAGCAAGCTCCTCGTCAAGCTTTACTGTGCTAGGATTTGTGTTAGGATCATATGTTCCAATCTCAGCAATAGCCTTACCCTGTACAGGGAACTTTGAATCTGAAACTACTACTCTGTAGAAAGGAACCTTCTTCTTACCGATTCTCTTTAATCTGATCTTTACTGCCATTTTAATTTTCCTCCATTAAATAAATAAAAGTATAATTTGTTTTTATATGTATCAATCCAGCATAGCTGAGAGACATATCTTAAATAATTAGAATATTTTGTTTCTACCAAAGCCGCCAAAGCCGCCAAGACCACCAAGGCCACCGAAACGGCCTTTTTTACCCATAAGTCCGGGCATCTGCTTCATCATCTTTTGCATCTGTTCAAACTGCTTGATAAATCTGTTTACCTCTGCAATATCAACACCTGCTCCCTTAGCAATACGATGTTTTCTTTGAGGATTCATAAGCTTTGGATTTCGTCTTTCATCAGGTGTCATACTAAGTACAATAGCCTCAAGATGAGCAAGCTTTTTTTCATCAGGAAGCTGATCTTCACCAATGGCATTCATACCCGGCATCATACTCAGGATGCTTCCAAGGCCACCCATTTTACGGATTTGTTTCATACTCTCAAGGTACATTTCGAAATCAAACTTTCCTTTTTTCATTCGGGAAGCCATTTCTTTGTCCTTTTCTTCATCTCTTTCCTGATTTGCAAGAGCTACTTTATCGATAAGACTAAGAACATCACCCATACCAAGTATTCTGCTTGCCATTCTGTCAGGATAGAACTGCTCAAGGTCCGTAAGCTTTTCACCCATTCCTACAAAAAGAATAGGTTTTCCTGTAACTGCTCTTGTGGAAAGAGCTGCACCACCTCTGGTATCTCCATCAAGCTTTGAAAGAATAATACCATCTATTCCGATACGATTATTGAACTCTTCTGCCACATCAACTGCAGCCTGACCTGTCATGGCATCAACTACAAGTATTGTCTGATGAACCGTAACAGCTGCCTTTATATTCTCAAGCTCCTTCATCATATCTTCATCAATCTGCAGACGGCCTGCAGTATCGAGAATTACAACATTATTTCGGTTAGTCTTTGCATACTCCATAGCTTTTGTAGCTATTTCAACAGGACTAACATTAGTTCCAAGGGAAAAGAAATCCGCTTTAACCTTCTCTGCATTGATCTTAAGCTGATCTACAGCGGCAGGTCTGTATATATCACCTGCAACGAGAAGTGGCCTCTTTCCTTTTATTATCATCTTACCGGCAAGCTTTGCAGCCGCTGTTGTTTTACCGGCACCCTGAAGACCACACATCATAATGACCGTTATCTCTGAGCCATCCTGATATTGAATCTCGGTGGTTTCAGAACCCATAAGTGAAACAAGTTCTTCATTAACAATCTTTATAACCATCTGTCCAGGATTAAGTCCATTTAACACATCCTGACCAATGGCTCTTTCCTGAACCGAATTGACAAATTGCTTAACAACTTTGAAGTTTACATCTGCCTCTAACAGAGCCATCTTAACTTCTTTAAGCGCCAGCTTTACGTCATCTTCGGAAAGACGTCCCTTGCCTTTAAGATTTTTAAAAACATTTTGAAGTTTATCACTAAGACTTTCAAATGCCATTTAAGAAAGCTCCTCTATAATAGTATCAGCAATTCTGTTAATTTCTTCTATAAGCTCGTCCTTACCAAGACTTTTATCTGCAGCAACGGCTTTAAGCTTTTGTACATTATCTGAAATCTCTTTGTACCTTTTTACCATATGAAGCTTATCTTCATAACCTTCCATGGTAGCAGTACATCTCTTTATAAGGTCATGTACACCCTGTCTGCTGATCCCCTGCTCTCCCGCTATCTCATTAAGAGACATATCATCATATACTGCTGACTCATAAATATTACGCTGATGATCGGTTAACAGTTCTCCGTAAAAGTCATACAGCAATCCGTTGTCTACTAAATCTTTCATAGTATATCCTTCCTACATGACTTTATTTATAAATAAAAACAGACACGATTAGTATAATACATCTCGTGTCTGTGTCTGTCAAGTATTTTTTCTTTACACCCGTTAATCCGCTGCATAATTTTTTATGGCAATATTAAGATCAACTTCTCCCTCTATACCATCAACACTTCCGGAGGAAGAATACTGCCAGATTCCAAATTCATAAGGATAGTACAGAGGCGTTCCGTAATAAGCAATCCATGTATCGTAATCTGTAAGCAGGGTTAAATCCATAAGAAGTGTAAAGGATTTAACATTACCATATATCATAGCCTCGTAGCCTGCGCCTTCCACTAATTCACAAAACTTCTTTGCCCCGGATGTATACTGGCTCTGCGTCTGTTCATAGGTCCTGGCTGAGCTTGAATCAGCTGATTCTATATCAATAACCACAGGATATGTTATTTCATAAGGTTCAATAAGATCCAGAACAAACTGGGCCTCTTCTTCAGCTTCTGCATCGGTTATAGCCTGAGAGTAAAAATAAACTCCGACCTCTATACCATTGGCAATAGCATTTTCTATATTATATTGGAATGTATCATCCTCTAATATCTTGCCCTCAGTAGAGCCTCTCACACCGGCTCTTATAATGGCAAAATCTATACCGGAAGCAGCTACGCTTTCCCAGTCAATTTCACCCTGAAATTTAGAAACATCAATACCGTTTAAAATCTCAACAGAAGAATCTTCTCCTGTATATTCCAGAAATCCATCATCATTAAAGGTAAAATCCTCAGTTCCAAAACCGTGATGTTCAATTTCATCTGTTATTGGGAAAAAGAAGTATCTGCCTGAATCTGCAACCACAAGCTGATCGGTAAATACAGAACGAATTGTTGATATAGCGCTGGTACCTGATTCAAGTTGAGTCTGCATGTCATCAAGAACAGACTCTTTACCTGCCTCCTGAGCTTCATCCTTAGCTGCATCAATCATTACCTGTGTCTCAGTAGTTGTGTAATATCCTTCTTCATTAAGTGCATCCAGCTCACTTTGTACAGCTTCCTCTTCCTTTTTTAGTGCCGCATTTCTAAGTAAAAGCACTATACAAAAAGACAAAGCCAGTAAAGCTACAAGACTTAAAAAAATTATAGAAATGATATTCTGAGTTTTAACTCTTCTGCTCAATACAATCTCCCTCCAATGACTATTTTAATAAGATATTTAAATTCGCTCATCAAAATAGCTTTTATAACCTTCACCAAATATTTCTGTAGCGCTTGTTACAATCATAAATGCGTCAGGATCCTCTTCTCTGACAATGTCCTCAGCCATAGGAGACAATCTCTTTTTTATAACGCACATAATAACCTTTTTCTTTTCTCCGCTGTAAGCGCCTTCCCCAAAAATATGAGTAGCTCCGGCATCAAGTTCCTTTAAAAGTCTTTGTGTAATAATATCCGGCTTATCAGATATTATGTAAATAAGCTTTGCACCATCTCTTCCGTAAAGCACAAGATCTAATACAAAAGAGGTGATCATACATGCCAGCATAGAGTAAAGTGCAGCTTTTATATCCCTAAAAACAACACCAGCAAAAATAACGACTGCTACATCGGTAATAAAAAACAGTATTCCCGTCTTTAAATGGGGATATTGAAGACGCAGGATCTTAATAATGATATCTGAGCCTCCGGAGGTAGCACCTTTTTTAAAAATAATACCCATACCAAGAGCTGCAAGAGCACTTCCAAAAATAACACCCAGAATTATATCCTGAACCGCAAAAGCATAAAAATATTTGGAAATGATATCAGTAAACAAAGAAATCATTGCCGTTGCATAAATTGTTGAAATAGTAAACTTAATTCCAAATTTCCAAATACCCAGTATCATTACAGGAATATTCAAAATGGCAAACCATGCACCTATTCCTATTCCTGTTATTCTGTTGAGGGCAATGGCTATACCGGTAAAACCTCCCGGTGCGAGGTTATTAACATCACTGAAAAGGCTTGTGCCTATACTGTAAATAAGTGCTGCAACTGCAATATACAAATAGTCTATAACTATTTTTTTAGCTTTCTTTTTGATATACATTAAATATTGGTCCTTACAATTTTTGGCTTATAGCCTTCTTTTTCAAGTGCATCAAGTATCTGACCTTTATGATCTGTACCAAATGCTTCAAGAGTAATTCTAAGCTCAACAGCTGCATTTCTGTTAATAGAAACAAACTGGTTATGCTCAAGTTTGATAACATTACCGCTGACTCCTGCAATAACACCTGCCACTCTTGAGAGTTCTCCCGGCTTATCAGGAAGAAGAACTGATACGGTAAATATTCTGTCTCTCTTAATAAGTCCCTGCTGAACAACAGAGGACATAGTTATAACGTCCATATTGCCGCCTGAAAGAACACAGGCAATACGTTTATCCTTTAAATTAAGCTGTTTAAGAGCAGCAACACTTAAAAGTCCTGAATTTTCCACAACCATCTTATGATTTTCTACCATATCAAGGAAAGCTACAACAAGATCCTCATCAGGAACGGTTATGATTTCATCTATATTTTTGGAAATATATGGAAAAATCTTTTCGCCTGGGGTCTTTACAGCAGTACCGTCTGCAATAGTGTTAACACCGGGAAGTGTAACGACGTGACCTGCTTTAAGAGATTCCTGCATACAGTTAGCACCTGCAGGTTCTACACCAATAACCTTGATCTTAGGATTAAGAAGCTTGGCGAGTGTAGAAACACCTGTTGCAAGACCGCCTCCACCAATAGGAACAAGAATAACATCTACGGTAGGCAGCTCCTTGAATATTTCCATTGCAATGGTACCCTGACCTGTAGCTACTTCAAGATCATCAAATGGGTGTACAAAAGTATATCCATTCTCGTCTGCAAGCTTATAGGCATATTCACAGGCTTCATCATATACATCTCCATGAAGAATAACCTCCGCACCTAAAGCTTTGGTCCTGTTTACCTTTATAAGAGGTGTTGTGGTTGGCATAACAATTGTTGCCTTTACACCATAACTTTTTGCTGCATAAGCAACACCCTGAGCATGGTTACCTGCTGATGCAGTAATAAGTCCTTTTTGTCTCTCTTCTTCGGACATAGTGGTTATCTTGTAATAAGCGCCCCTAACCTTGTACGCACCGGTTCTCTGAAGGTTTTCAGGTTTAAGATATACCTTACAGCCTGTCTGCGCACTCCAATAATCACTAAATATAAGCTTAGTTTCAAGTGTAACCTTTTTTACATCTTCATAAGCTTCTTCAAATTTTTCCAATGTAAGAAATTCCTGACTCTTACCCATACCTTGCATCCTCCGAAACAAATAATTTATCTATTAGCTAAAAAGCGCATTTACAAACTGATCAGAATCAAATCTTTCAAGATCGTCTATAGATTCTCCAACACCTATATATTTAACAGGAATATTAAGCTCAGATACAATAGCAACAGCTATTCCGCCCTTGGCTGTACCATCAAGCTTTGTAAGAACTATTCCGGTTAAAGCAGCAACATCTCCAAACTCTTTAGCCTGAGAAAGTGCATTTTGTCCTGTTGTTCCGTCAAGAACAATGAAATTTTCCCTATCACAATCAGGAAGCTCTCTGTCGATGATCTTATTCATCTTTCTAAGCTCTTCCATAAGATTCTTTTTATTATGAAGTCTTCCTGCTGTATCAACAATAAGGATATCACAATTTCTGGATTTAAAAGCATTTACAGCATCATAAATAACACTGGCAGGATCTGCACCTTCTTTTCCGGTAATAATTGGAACTCCGGCTCTGTTGGTCCATTCCTGAAGCTGTTCTGTAGCCGCAGCTCTGTATGTGTCTGCAGCTGCCACAAGGACTTTTTTGCCCTTGTTCTTATATATGGCGGCCAGCTTACCGGCGGATGTGGTCTTTCCCACACCATTTACACCTATGATAAATATTACAGAGGGGTGATCTTCAAAGTCATAAGCATTGTCTTCAATTTTCATCTGCTCTCTGATATTATCTATAAGCAGCTGTCTGCAGTCAGATGTGGATCGTATTTTTTCTTCCGAAACCTGTTTTCTGAGATTGTCCATAATTCTGCTGGTGGCATTGACTCCGATATCTCCCATAATAAGAGTTTCTTCAAGCTCGTCGTAAAAATCTTCATCAATATCGGAATAGCCGTTGAAAACATTGTCTAATCCTTTTACTATATTGTCCCTTGTTTTGGATAAACCATTCTGTAATTTAGAGAAAAATCCCATTTAATTAGTTAACTCCTTATCAATGAGGTTTACACTAACCAGTGTAGACACGCCTTTTTCCTGCATTGTAATACCATATAATCTGTCAGCACTTTCCATTGTACCACGACGGTGTGTAATTACAATAAACTGAGTTGATTTAAGCTTATGCAAATATTTAGCAAATCTGACTACATTATTTTCATCCAGAGCCGCTTCTATCTCATCAAGAAGACAGAATGGCGAAGGCTTAAGATTCTGTATGGAAAATAACAGCGCTATTGCGGTAAGCGCCTTCTCACCACCTGAAAGCTGCATCATATTAACAAGCTTTTTTCCCGGTGGCTGAGCATTGATACGTATTCCGGCTTCAAGAATGTCCTCACCTTCTACAAGTTCAAGGCTTCCTTTACCGCCACCAAACATTTCCTTAAATACTTTATCAAATTCAACCGTAATTAATTTAAACTGCTCAGCAAACTGAGTACGCATTGAATTATCAAGATCATCAATTATCTCTCTAAGCTGTTTCTCTGCCACAATAAGATCATCATGCTGAGTTTTCATAAATGTATAACGTTCCATGAGGTTCTTGTAATCCTCAATAGCATTAACATTAACATCACCAAGCTTTTTGATGGAGTCCTTAAGAGAAGAAATTTTCTTTCTCATAGCAGGAACATCTGTCATTTCTTCATTTCGAAGACCCGCAGCATCGGAAAGAGTAATTTCATATTCATTCCACATGTAATTAATCTGAGACTCAATAGCTTCCTGACATCTGTCACGTTTTGCCGAAAGTCTTGTAACTTCTCTGTCCAGACTTGTAATCTGATCAGAAAGTTCTTCTGTGGTTTTGAAAAATCCCTTTTGATTTTCAGAGAGTTCTTCCTTTTGCTTTCTCTTTTCATCCAGCTCTTTATTGGTTGTACTTTGCACATCTGAAGAAGCTTCGATTGTAAGTTTAATTTCTTCGATATTATGCTGTTTTTCCGAAAGGCTTAGGGCATTCTTTTCAAGAGATTCCAGAATTTCATCCAAAGAAGCCTGTTCCTGAGCTATATCTTCCTGAATACGATCAATATTTTGCTGCTGGAATTCCTGTTTCTGAGCAATCTTCTCATATTCAATATCCCATTGGGAAGTACTTTCACTTTCCTTTCCTTCAGCAAGATGAAGTTCATCCAGTTGTTTCTGGAACTCTTCAACCCTTAAAGTGCATTCTTTTTCAACATTTTCAGATTCTTCAAGAGCTTTATCCGCTTCCTTTCTGGATTCGGCAATTTCCAAAATCTTCTTCTCTATTTCATTATTTTCAGCCTTAAGGTCACTATAATCACCCTTTTGCTGTTTCTGGCGTTCTTTTTCGTTTACAACATTAAGTCTTGCTGTATTCTGTTCGATGAACTTGCTTTGAAGAGTGGTTCTTATGGATTCAACCGAAACCCTAAGTTCATTTCTGCGGCTCTTAATATCTTCTATTTCTTTTTGAAAGTCACCTATTTCCTTTTCACACTTCTTAACAGCCTTTTCAAGATCATCCATTTCACGTCTTCTGCCAAGAAGATTACTGGTGTTCTTAAAGGCACCACCACTGATAGCACCACCCGGAACAAGGAGTTCTCCTTCCAGAGTAACCATACGTATTGTATAGTTAAACTTTCTATTGATATTAACTGCATTATCAATATTATCAACAACTACGATTCTGCCCAGCATTGCTTTTGCGACATTAACATATCTTGGATCTGTATTTACAAGCTCATCTGCCATGCCAAGGACACCCTTTTCATTTATAACTTCCTTAGCTTTGATCTCCTGAGGATTAGTAATACTTGTAAGAGGTAAAAAAGTAGCTCGTCCGGCCTTTGACTGCTTAAGATATGCAATCATTTTCTTGGCTGTTTCTTCATCATCCGTTACAATATTCTGAATATTACCACCCAGGGCAATTTCAATAGCTGTTTCGTATTTAGGCTCTGTTTTAATAATATCCGCAACAACACCGATGATACCGGGAGTATCATCCTTGCGTTCCATTACCTTTTTAACAGATCCGCCGTATCCATCATATCTTTCTGTAAGATTTGCCAGAGCTTCTAGCTTAGCTTTCTCCTGATGAAGCCTGTTCTGCGCATCACGAAGTTTTTGATCGGTACCTGTAAGTTTATTCTTAATGCCGGAAAGCTCTTCTTCCTTAGCTTTCTGCTCATTATTAAGATTTCTTATCTCTTCATTTACCTTTTCAAACTCTTCCTCAAGACGTTTGATAGTTTCCTGGGCCTTAGACTCATCTGACTGAGCACGAACAAGCTTTCCTGTAAGTTCGGCCTTACGAATATTAACCTGTTCCTTCATAGTATCAAGACTACTTAGTTTAGACTTAATTGTGGCTCTTGTATTAAGAGTTTCAATAATCTTGCTCTTACAAGCCTCAATCTGTTCGTTAATATCATCAATCTGTTTCTGAATCTTAACAAGACCGGCCTTGGCTTCATCCCTCTTTTTGATAAGCTCAGAAGCTTCTTCATCTATTTTTGCTTTTTCTGAAAGATATTTATTCTTTTCAGCATTTTTTGCTTCAATTTTCTTTTCTTCATCTGCTTTTCTGATTTTAAAGTGAGCATCATTTTCAGTAGCAGATTTTATCTGCTCGTTCAGGATACCAATCTGTCCCTCAAGCTTTTCCCTTTTAACTGAAGTATCTGTAAGTCTTGCTCTTGCTTCTTCAATTTCTTTATCCAAAACTTCAAGCTGAGACTGTATTTTATCGTATTCTTCTCTTGTTTTTGCGTATTTTGCCTTTGTCTCCTCAAGATTGTCACCGGCAATAACAAGATTTTTTTCTGCCTCTTCAAGCTGACTTTTCTGATTACCGTTTTCCAGAAGAAACATATTAACATCAAGGGTTTTAAGTTCTTCTCTGTATTTAAGATATTCTTTGGCCTTTTCAGATTGCTTTTCCAAAGGTCCAACCTGCTTTTCAAGCTCTGAAAGAATATCATTAAGTCTTACAAGGTTTGTCTTTTCTTCCTCAAGCTTTTTAATAGCTGTTTCCTTACGAAGCTTAAATTTAACAATACCTGCAGCTTCATCAAAAAGATTACGTCTGTCTTCAGGCTTGGAACTTAAAATCTGTTCAATCTGACCCTGTCCAATGATAGAATAGCCTTCTTTACCTATACCTGTATCGTAAAAAAGCTCGTTAACATCCTTCAAACGGCAAACAGTGCCATTAATCATATATTCACTTTCACCGGACCTGTACAAACGTCTGGATACGGTAACTTCATCATAATCAATAGCAAGGGAATGATCTGAATTATCAAGAGTGATGGCAACATAAGCATAGCCCAAAGGCTTTCTGAGCTCTGTGCCTGCAAAAATAACATCCTGCATGGAGGCTCCACGCAGCTGTTTTATACGCTGTTCGCCCAAAACCCAGCGCACAGCATCAGCGACATTACTTTTACCGGAACCGTTAGGTCCTACGATAGCAGTAATGCCGTTGTGAAATTCAAAATTGATTTTATTAGCAAATGATTTAAATCCGTGTATCTCAATACTTTTAAGGTACATTTTAATCTTTCTTCATTGCAAGAATCGCCTCATAAGCTGCCTTCTGCTCAGCCGCTTTCTTGGTTTTTCCTGCCCCCTCTCCCAGTTTCCTGCCTTCGACGTAAACGGCAGTCTTAAATATTTTATCATGTTCAGGGCCGCTTTCGCCACATAATTCATAATGGATTGCTCCAAGCTGTTTACTCTGGATAATTTCCTGAAGCACCGACTTACTGTCGTAAAAAATCTGCTTATTTTCCAGATCTGATAAAATAAATCTGTTAATATGCTTTATGGCATAATCAATTCCACCATCCAGGTAAATAGCCCCTATTACAGCTTCCATTACATCGGAAATAATAGATTCTCTATGTCTTCCTCCTGTAGCCTCTTCTCCTTTTCCAAGGATTATATATTCAGAAAGGCCTATATCCGCCGCACAGTAAGCAAGGGCTGCTTCACATACCATTGAAGCTCTCATCTTGGTCATTTCGCCCTCTTTTTTGTCAGGATAGGTATTGTACAAAAATGTACTTGATACCATTTCGAGGACAGAATCACCAAGGAACTCCAATCTTTCATAATCAGGCTGTTTATTAATCTTCTGCTCATTGGCAAAAGAAGAATGAGTAAGAGCCTGCTTTAAAAGCTTTTTGTTTTTAAATTCATAGCCGATTTTTTCTTCCAGTTCATGAATCTTCTCTTCTGTTATCATTTATCTTTCTCCTAAAAATGAACAAGGTATGAGACCCTAAAGCCTCATACCAGGTATTCTTTAAATAGACTTTTTTAAAGAAAAAAGGCAATTATTTAGCGCTTATAGCAGCCTTAAGCAGATCAACAGCTTCTCCTACTGTTGCAATCTTTTCAGCCTTATCAGGATCAATCTTTACATCGAACTCATCCTCAATACCCATGATGATCTGAAATACATCAAGAGAATCTGCTCCCAAATCATCTGTAAAGGTTGTTTCAAGCTTAATCTCCTCTGGGTCTACATTAAGTACATTTGAAATTACTTCCTTAAGCTTCTCGAATTCCATAAGTTCTCCTATCTATAAAATATATTCTTATATATGATTTCAGTTAGTCTTGTGAAGACAACTTTTCACATATTTTATCAGAAATATTCTGCTCATTAAAGGTCACACACTGTAAAATTGAATTTTTAACTTCAACAGATTTTGCACTTCCATGAGTTTTAACAACAAGACCGTTAAGTCCAAGCATAGGTGCTCCGCCGTATTTTTTAATATCAAAATCCTTAAGAGTATTCTTAAGTTCGTTTTTAACAAGAAGAGCGCCTATTTTTGTCTTTAAAGAGGACATAAATGTCTTCTTAACAAGACCAAGAAGTGTACTTGCGACACCTTCATACATCTTAAGTACTATATTACCACTAAATGCCTCACAGACAATAACATCTGCGGCGCCTGAAGGTACATCTCTTGCTTCAATACTACCAATAAAGTTAATATCAGGGCAGTTTTTAAGCAGTGGGAATGTTTCCTTAACCAGAGCATTTCCCTTTTCTTCCTCTGCTCCAATATTTAATATAGCAACCTTAGGATTGGAAATACCCATGATGTTCTCCATATAAACAGAGCCCATCTTAGCAAACTGAACCAGATGTGAAGCTCTTGCATCAACATTGGCACCACAGTCTATAAGAAGAGAAACACCATTAACAGTAGGGATAAGTGGAGCAAGAGGGGCTCTCTCAACACCTTTAATTCTTCCTACTATAACCTGTCCTCCTACAAGTGTAGCTCCTGTACTTCCTGCAGAAACAAAGGCATCTGCATCACCGTGCTTGATCATGAACATTCCCTTGACCAGTGATGAATCTTTTTTGGTTCTGATGGCCATTACAGGTGGCTCAGCCATTTCAATCTCTTCAGTGGCATTAACAACTTCGACACGATCCTTATCATATTCGTATTTAGAAAGTTCCTGTTTAACAATATCTTCCTTACCAACAAGAATAACCTTTAACGCATTTGATTCCTTAGTTGCTTCTATTGCACCCTTTACTATCTCCAAAGGCGCATTATCACCTCCCATGGCATCAACAACTACTCTAACAAGGTTTGACATTTTTTACCCTCCGGAATTTTGCATTATCCAGGGCAAAAAATCAGTTCTTACCCCTAACCCATTAACGACTATCAATAATTTTAACTATAAGCCGCTTGCAAAATTCTAATATATTATACTTTATTCTTTAAATCACATAAGATATGATACAAGAGTAAATAACAAAAATCAAGGCTTTCCAATACACTTGGAAAGCCTTTAAAATTCATACATATATGTAGTATAGCTGACCAGATTAAGCCTCTGTTTCAACATACTTCTTCTGTGCATAATAACCACAAGCCTTACAAACCTTGTGTGGCTCCATAAGAGCACCGCACTTAGGACATTTAACCAGTGTAGGAGCAGTCATTTTCCAGTTTGCTCTTCTCTGATCTCTGTGACCCTTAGATGATTTATTCTTAGGACAGATAGACATTTCAGTAACACCTCCTTACAGCATCCGTATCAATAATTGTCTGC
>JAILBM010000013.1 GCA_024680925.1 Butyrivibrio sp. | reverse complement strand
ATCACTCTCTGCATATTTTTCATCGCAGTACTTGCATCTATAGGTTTCTGTTGCCTCATCCGCAAGATAGAATATCTGTGGAAGCTCCTGCTCTATAGAGGATATACATCTTGGATTATGACATTTTAAAACATTCTGAATCTCCATAGGAAGTATGAGACGTCTCTTTTCAACTATCTCTCCTGCCTTTATAACATTAACGGTAATGCTGTGATCGATAAATGCCAGTACATCAAGATTTAAGGTATCTATATCACATTCCACCTTAAGAATATCTTTTTTGCCCATCTTGCCGCTTCTGGCATTCTTAATAATTGCCACAGTACAATCCAGCTTATCAAGTCCCAAATGATGATATATCTGCATACTCTTTCCGGCCTTAATATGATCAAGAACAAAGCCTTCTTCTATTTTTCCAACATTTAACATGTCTTCTCTCCTTTATATCAATTAATATTTCTTTAAAAGTCCTTCATTTACATGGGCATCAGTCATATTTAAAAGTGTAAGTATAAGAGCCATTCGTACATACAGACCATATTGAACCTGCTTAAAATAGGATGCTCTCGGATCTGCATCGACTTCAACAGAAATCTCATTAACTCTTGGAAGGGGATGAAGGATATGCATTGTTTCCTTTGCCTTCTCCATCTTGGCCTTATCCAGTACGTAGAAGTTCTTTAAACGGATGTAGTCCTCTTCGTTGAAGAAACGCTCCTTCTGAACTCTTGTCATATACAAAAGATCCAGCTCCGGCATTACATCCTCAAGCTTTATAACCTCCTTGTACTCTATTCCTCTTGCTGCAAGCATCTCAGTAATGTAATCGGGAACCTTGAGCTCAGGTGGTGATATAAATATAAATTTGATATTCTCATATCTTACAAGCGCATTTATAAGGGAATGTACTGTTCTGCCAAACTTAAGATCTCCGCATAAACCGATGGTAAAATCTCCCAGCTTTCCATGAAGAGAACGTATAGTCAAAAGGTCTGTCAGTGTCTGAGTAGGATGCTGGTGACCACCATCTCCTGCATTTATTACAGGTATCTCGGACTTTGTTGCAGCAACCATAGGCGCACCCTCTTTAGGATGTCTCATGGCACAGATATCTGCAAAGCAGGAAATAACTCTGATAGTATCGGAAACACTTTCGCCCTTTGCAGCTGATGAAGATGTAGCATCAGCAAAGCCTATTACCTTACCACCAAGACGAAGCATTGCTGTCTCAAAGCTGAGTCTTGTTCTGGTACTTGGCTCATAAAAACATGTTGCCATTATTTTACCATCACATTTGTGAGCATATGCATCCATATTCTTCTCAATGTCCGCTGCCACGTCAAACATCTGCTCCAACTCCTCAACGGTAAAATCCATCGGGCTCATCAAGTGTCTTAAATTGCTCATTTTTCAACCTCCATAAAAAAATCGTAGAGAAAATTAATTCCCTACGATTATGTTAACTATAAATAAAATATAAATGAGAAAAGAAAATAGAAAAAATACGGATAGCAAACCCGCTTAACTTCTGAAAGTATCTGGTGTTAAACAGTCCTGCTCGCAAACTCATTTTCCTCTCCTCCTTTTCTAAAAAATAATACCATTATTAGTTACCACATTCAATACTGATTTCATTAAATATGTGCATTATTTTTTCAGGATCCATTTGTGCCTTGCTACTGCCTTCTTTATCAAGAATAGCCCTTCCCTGATGCATCATAAGAAGTCTGTCACCATACTCAACAGCATATCTGAGGTTATGAGTAACCATTATTGTGGTAACCTTTTTTTCATGAACTATTTTGTCTGTAAGCTGCATTATAATATCTGCCGTCTTAGGATCAAGAGCTGCTGTATGCTCATCCAGAATAAGGAATTTAATAGGTGTCATGGTAGACATTAAAAGTGCCAGTGCCTGCCTCTGACCTCCGGAAAGAGATCCCACCTGAGTATACAGCTTATCCTCAAGGCCAAGGCCGAGAGTTGAAAGTATCTGCCTGTATTCATCCGTCTTGGCTTTATTGATGCCTTTTCTTAGATCAAACTTCTTACCCTTATTATCTGCAATAGACATATTTTCCAATATATTCATGCTGGGGCAGGTTCCCTTGGAAGGATCCTGATAAACCCTTCCTATGATACGCTGACGTATGTAGTCCTTTTGAGCAGTAATATCCTTATTGTCTACTATAATCTGACCTCTGTCCACCGGGATGCTGCCGCATATAACATTAAGCATGGAAGTCTTACCTGAACCGTTACTTCCAACAACTGCCACAAACTGTCCATCGGGAATAATAAGATTAAAATCGTCAAACAGGCACATCTCATTGACTGAGCCTGCATTATAATTTTTGTAAATACCCTTTAACTCAAGCATAGTTTCAAGCCTTAACCTTTCTCTTGCGATCCATGGTAACTACCAGGATAACAAGGAATAATACTGCCGTGATCAGCTTAAGGTCTGTAGACTGAAGTCCTGCCTTGATTGCAAGGGCAACACAGGCCTTATAAATAATAGCACCTACTACTACACTGGTTGTAACATTTACAAAGCTGATTTTCTTGAAAAGGCTAGTGCCTATAATAACACTGGCAAGACCAATAACTGCAGTTCCTGTACCCATTGATATATCAAAATAGCCCTGTTGCTGGCCAAATATACAACCGCTTAATGCAACCAGACCATTGGCAATAGCAAGACCAAGTATTCTCACCTTGCCCTTATCAATTCCCATGGAGGTTACAAGAACATCATTATCTCCTACTGCCCTTAACATAAATCCGGATTTAGTTGACAGATATAGATCAAGAATAAGTTTTACTATCACAGTAATGATAACCAGAATAATAAGTGTCTGA
>JAILBM010000012.1 GCA_024680925.1 Butyrivibrio sp. | reverse complement strand
CAATATTCTGTTATATTAATATTGGAATTCATTAATGTGTTTATAATAAATGGGTGACTTATATGGAATTAAATCAGCCGTATATTTTAAAATTTATAAGAGAAACATATGAAATAGACTATTCTGCCAATTATGCATTTTATGCCTTTGTGGGAGATAGAAGATATTATAAATTCAATCAGCTTGTTCATCCCGACGATATGGATAAGCTTAACTATGCCCTTGATAATAATTTAAAAGAATATTTTCCTCTAAGGCTTATAGATAGTAAAAATGAATCACAGTGGTGTGTATGCAGTATAGTGGAACTTACAGATGTATACTGCATATTAGAGGTGCGAACCTTTAAAGAAGTAAGAAATGTAATAGATTATTATAAAAGATACTTTACAATGGGACTCTATATCCTTGAAGGATACGGAGACTATTATTTCGAGTACAGTTCTGAGACATCTCTGGTAAATATTTTTGTAATACATAAAGCTATTCAAAAATATATGATCATTTCTCTCAAAGAGCTTGAAAACCAGCTTATCAAAAATACCGATTCAGAAGAACAAATCAGAATAAATACCTTTTTACTTGGATTAACGGGAGGAAAAGGCTTTTTTGCTCTGGTTAATAAGAATAATTTTATTGATACAAAGCCAAGTGGTAAATCAATCCTTATAAAAGGTGCATCCTATGATATTGACGGGGTTATAAAATCCTGTGGGTATATTCATCTTATTGACGAAAATGAGAAAGAGATATCCACAGCTCTTCCTGAGACAGATTATCTTACAGGGGTACTTAATAAGGCAGAAATAACCAATATAGCTCTAAACAGAATTAATACCAGAAAAATTCCAAATACAACCATTGCCATAATTGATGTAGATCACTTTAAAAAGGTAAATGATACCTTTGGACATCCCAAGGGTGATGAAGTGTTAAAAACAGTTGCTTCTATTATAGAAAAGGAGGCAGGACCAGGAAGTATAACTGGAAGAATAGGCGGAGATGAATTTATGGTAATATTCGACGGACTTGAAAATATGGAAAAGTCCAGAGAATATTTAAGAGGAATGAAAAACAGAATACATCTTGCCTTTCCGGGTAATAACTGTGAGCCATACGTTACACTGTCAATAGGCTGTGCCACATATCCAAAGGATGCAGATAATTATGAAGACATTCTGACTCTGGCGGATTATTCTCTTTATCTTGCAAAGAGTAAAGGAAAAGACAGATATATAATTTATGATGTTTTAAAGCATGACAGTCTTAAGGAAATACAGGAAAGTAATAATGGAAATCTTACAAATAATGACAGGTATGAAATGACACCCGGTAATGCTGTCTGTACAATCTACGATAGGGTGCTTAACTCGGATACCTATGAGATTCAAAAGCTTTTAGAGGATATACTGGTTTATTTCAAATTTAACAGAGTAATAGTATATGCAGGAGAAGATAAGCAAATAGTAGGAGCTGCAGGAAATTTAAAGCCCGGATTTGATGTTCTTCAGAAGCACTCAGGTTATTTAAATAATCCTAAATATATAGATAGATTTTCTGATAAGGGTGACCTTATAATAAACAACATAACCTATTTTGAAAACAGAATACCTGAGGCCTATGAGATGTTTATCGGGCAAAATACGGCATCTATCATGCAGTTCAGATCCAAAGATAAACAAGGTACGGAATTTATATTAAGCATTGAAGCTGTGGGAAAGATTTTTGTATGGAATCAGGAAAATATAAGATATTACCGTCTCCTTGCAAATGCCATTGGAATGTACAGACTATGCTGATTCTAATAGGTTAAATATATTATTATCCTTAGGAATTTAACTTAAATGGACGAAAAAAAATTACTTTCAGGAAGAATTAAAGAACTTTCTGAAAAGGCATATTTCAATAATTATGTGACAAGCACTAACTTTTTATCAGCATCTGAACTGGCTATGTTTTATGATATTACTAAAGCCACAGGCATCTATGGAAAAGGAGAAGCCTTTAACGGAGCAGGCTTTTGCATATATGGTGGAAGAGAAGATGCGGATAGAAATGTGGTATGTTTTTTGCCCACATATCTTGACGGAGAAAGTTTTCTTTTGATGCAGCAAAACGAATCAGATATATTGTCTTGCATTCATATAACACCGGTTAATTCAAAATTTGCAGATGAACTAAACCATAGGGATTATCTCGGTGCCCTTATGAATCTTGGAATTGAACGGGATATGACCGGAGATATAATGTGCGATGAAAATAATGCGTATATATATGTAATGAAAGACATTGCACCTCTTATTTGCAAAGAACTTATAAGAATAAAACACACATCGGTTAAATGCATTCAGGTGCAGCCATCAGAATGTACTCTTCAAAATAATTTTGAAGAAATAGAAGGAAGTGTGGCATCTGAAAGACTGGATGCAATTCTTGCTTTCGTATATAAGCTTTCAAGATCCGAGGCCCAGGAATATATAAGCAATGAACAGGTTTATGTAAATGGCAGAACTGCCTTTAGCGGCGGATATGATTTAAAAAAAGGTACTAAGGTTTCTGTACGTGGTAAAGGAAAATTTATCTACGATGGCATAAAGGGAAATACAAGAAAGGGAAGGCTTTTTGTAACAGTACGCATTTATAAGTAAAAAAAATTTTTTAAAAAAAGAAAAATATTTGTTGACATTTTAGATTGTACACAATATAATTTTATCAAAGATAGAGATAACAAATAAATGCACATACAAATTCTATTGATCAGGAGGTAAATTATGGGATTTTATGATTACTGCGTAAAAAACACTAAAGATGAAGACGTTGCAATGAAAGACTTTGAAGGAAAGGTAGTAATGGTTGTAAATACTGCAACAGGATGTGGTTTTACACCTCAGTATAAGGATATTGAAGAGATGTATGAGAAGTACCATGATCAGGGCTTTGAAATTGTTGATATTCCTTGTAACCAGTTTGCAGGCCAGACACCTGGAACAGATGAGGAGATTCACGAGTTCTGTACTCTTAAATACAACACTCAGTTCCCTCAGATGAAGAAGTCTGAGATTAACGGCGAAAATGAGCTTCCTTTATACACATATCTTAAAAGCCAGAAAGGCTTTGAAGGATTTGGAAAGGGACCTGCCGCTCTTGCAATGGGTGTTATGCTTAAGAAAATCGATAAAGATTACAAGAACAATCCTGCAATCAAATGGAATTTTACAAAATTTATTATAGATAGAAGCGGTAATGTTGTAGCTCGTTTTGAGCCAACAGCAAGCATGGAAGATGTATCTAAGTGCGTAGCTTCTCTTATTTGATGATAGTTTGCCAATCCTCTTTATTTTTCACATAACAATAGTAAAGATCCTTCTTTACAGGACAGCTCTTTTTATCTTTTGATAAAAAGGGCTGCTTTTAGTATGTTTATAAGTAAATTTGTGATGCACTGGCAATTAACATAGGGTTATAATATCAGTGCATAATAAAATATAAGGAAGGTTACATTTATGATTTATAAGGAATTTGAGATAAAAGAAGATGGTTCTTTAGACTATGCAAAGCTTACCGTATATATTCAGGACGATTCTGATAGCATGGCAATAGAAAAAAGGCCTTTGATACTTATCTGCCCAGGAGGCGGATATGCATATACTTCTGACAGAGAGGCAGAGCCTATAGCACTTGTATTTATGGCAGCAGGCTTTAACACTGCAATTTTGAGATATTCTTGTGCTCCTGCCAGATATCCGGTAGCTCTTACAGAGGTATCAAGATCCTTTAAGATTATAAGAGATAATGCAAAAGAATGGCATGTGGATACAGACAAGGTTCTGATCATGGGATTTTCTGCAGGAGGACATCTTGCGGCAAATTATTGCTGCGAATGGCATAATGAGGATTTTGCCGGCAGAATAGTAACCGATAACACAGATATTTTAAAGCCAAATGGTCTTATTTTAGGCTATCCTGTAATAACATCAGGAAAATTTGCCCACAGAGGATCCTTTGAAAATCTTCTTGGAGAAAAAGAAGCTGAGCTTTCAAACAAGGTATCTCTTGAAAAGCAGGTAAATGAATATGTACCAAGTACATTTATCTGGGCAACCTATACTGACGGAAGTGTACCTGTGGAAAATTCCCTTCTTTTTACCATGGCATTAAAAGAAAAAGGCATAAATACAGAGCTTCATATTTTCCCAATAGGGGGGCACGGACTTGCACTGGCCAATGAGCTTACTTTAAGCAATAACAAAACAGAATGTGTGCCTCAGTGTCAGATATGGACAGACCTTGCCATAACATGGGCAAAGAACTTATAATTTTGGTATGAGTGATTATATAGTTTTGGATTTGGAATGGAACCAGGGCGGTTCTGTCAGGGAGCAGGATATTAAAGAGCTTCCCTTCGAAATAATAGAAATAGGTGCGGTTAAGCTTAATGAAGATATGGAAAAAACAGACGAGTTTAACTGCCTGGTTCGCCCTCAGGTTTATAAAGAAATGCATAGAATAACCGAAGACTTGGTTCATCTGAGTATTGAGGATTTACAAGAGGGAAAGTCCTTTCCGGAAGTGGCAAAAGACTTTTTGTCGTGGTGCGGAAAAGACAGTATTTTTTGTACCTGGGGAACTCAGGATCTTACCGAGTTTCAGAGAAATATGGAATACTATCACATGAAACCTCTTTCTGATGGACCTCTTGCTTTTTATGATGTGCAAAAGCTTTACAGTCTTTCCTTTGAAGACGGAAGATCCAGAAAAAGCCTTGAGCATGCTGCAGATGAAATGCATATAAAAAAGAATAAAGCATTTCACAGGGCTCTGGCAGATGCCATGTATACTGCAGAGATTTTCAGGCACGTAAAACAGGCAACACTAAAAAATGTTTCCTTTGACAGTTTTGTTACACCTAAGGATAAAAGACAGGAAATACATATAGTATTTGATAATTATGCCAAGTACATATCCAGAGAATTTGATACAAAGGAAGCTTTATTGGGAGACCCTGAGGTAATAAGTACAAGATGTTATTTATGCCATAAAAATCTTCGAAGAAAGATAAAGTGGTTTACCCCAAACGGAAAGCATTTTTACAGTGTTTCATATTGCGATAAGCATGGATTTATGAAATCCAAGATTAGAATAAAGAAGGCAGAGGATGATAAGCTTTATGTGGTAAAGACATCAAAATTCATCACTTTGCAGGAACTTGAAGAAATTAAAGAAAAACAGGCTAAAGCAAAAGCCCACAGCAAGATACAAAAAGCACTTAAGTTAAAAAAAGAGAAAGAAGAAAGTAGTAAAAAGAAGTAATGACATCAAGGACAAGCGTCAGAAAAAAATTAGCTGCTTCCATGGCTGCTGCAATATTTGGAATAACAGTATTTTCCACAGCCTTTTTGGGATGTGGAAATATTTGCCATGCAACAAGTGACGAGCTTACTGCAGCAGCTGAAGAGAGAAAAACGCTGCCTATACAAAGTAATGAAATAGAAGACTGGCCTGATGGTCCGGAAGTATCCAGTGAAGCTGCGATAGTAATGGATATTAATACCAATACAGTTTTGTATGCCAAAAATATCCATGAAGAATTATATCCCGCCAGTACAACAAAGATAATGACATGTCTTCTTGCTTCAGAATATTCTTCTCTTAATGAGGATGTTACATTTTCATATGAAGCAGTTCATTCTCTTCCTTCAGGAGCCTCTAATATAGGAATGGACCAGGGTCAGGTCATTACAATGGAAGAAGCGCTATATGGTATATTAGTAGGTTCAGCCAATGAAGTTGCCAATGCTGTAGCAGAGCATGTAAGTGGAAGCATAGACGAATTCGTTGATCTTATGAATGAAAAGGCAAAGGAGCTTGGATGTGAGAACACTCATTTTGCAAATACCAACGGACTTCATGATGATGATCATTACACCAGCGTTTATGATCTTGCCTTAATTTCTGCAGAGTTTTTTTCAAGTGAGCTTTTATGCAGGATATCCAGTACAGCCAGATACCATTTTGTAGCCAAAAGCACACAGCCTGATGATTTTTACATAGCTAATACCCATGCTATTATTACCGGAGAATATCCATATTCCGGAGTTGTGGGAGGTAAAACCGGTTATACAAACGAGGCCAGAAGAACTCTTGTAACCTGTGCAGAAAATAACGGGATGAAGCTGGTGTGCATTGTATTTAAGAATGAAGCACCTACACAATATACTGATACCATTACTTTACTGGATTACGGATTTAATAATTTCCAGGTGGTTAATGTAGCTGATAATGATGAAACCTATATACCGGATGACACATCATTTTTTCACTCAAGCAGCGATATATTTGGGGATTCATCAGAAATACTGGAATTTGATGAAGATGATTATGTAATAATTCCAATTACATCTCAGCTGTCGGATGCCGATTCCACTATATCTTATGATGTAACGGAGGCAGACGGTGACAGGGCTGTGGCAGTGGTAACCTATACCTATAACGGAGAATATGTAGGAAAAGCAACTATACGTGCAGTGACCGGCGAAGGAGAAACAACCACTTACTCATCAGGTTCTTCTTCCGATAATACAGAGGTTACAGATAATCAGTTTTCTACCAACAATGTTATATACATAAATGTGCGATACATAGCCATGATAATGATAGCTGTTGCCGCTTCTGTATCCCTTGGAGCTATGATATATTCTTTCCTGATTCACAATCACCTTATTCAAAGTAAGGCAGATCGAAAAAGAATGCGAAAGCGCAAAAAAGAAGCCAAAAAGTTTAAGCTTGATATTCATAATTACAAATAGAACAAAGCCGGCATGTACACTTTGGTATGTGCCGGCTTTAATCTTAAGAGTATATTAACTATGCAATTTACAGTATTTGGTGTACAATCAAAAACTGAATAAAGAAACATTTATTTACGCAGATAGGATATAATAATATGAGATTAAGAAATGTTCCGGGTTCAAGAGAAGTAATTGCTGAAAGCAAATTTACAGTAACCGAGCCTGAAAAATACAAAGGAAAATGGAAAGAAGTATTCGGAGATGATAAGCCTATTCGTATAGAAATTGGAATGGGTAAAGGTCGCTTTATCATGGATATGGCAGAGCTTAATCCGGATATTAATTATATAGGAATCGAGAAATATTCAAGCGTGCTTGTAAGAGCTATTCAAAAGGAAGAGGAAAGACAGCTTCCTAATGTGTGCTTTATAAGAATGGATGCAGAAACAATTACTGAAGTATTTGAAAAAGGAGAAGTTGACAGAATTTATCTTAATTTCTCAGATCCATGGCCAAAGGACAGACATGCAAAAAGAAGACTTCCTTCCAGAGAATTCCTTAGAAGATATGATGAGATTCTTAAAAAGGACGGAGTTGTAGAATTCAAAACTGATAATACAGACCTTTTTGCCTTTGCTCTTGAAGAGGTAGAACCTGCCGGCTGGAAATTAGATGCAGTTACACATGACCTGCATAATGACAGTAAAATGAATGAAGGAAATGTTATGACGGAGTATGAAGAAAAATTTTCTTCAAAGGGGAATCCTATTTGTAAATACATAATAAGTAGATAAAGCTTTTGATTTTCTTAAAAAGGAGACAAAGGTGTGGCTGATAAAATTTTAAACATCAATGATTACAGAAAAAAGACAGATGACACAGAAATGGATATTCAAATAGAAGATCCGTTTAATTTTCTAAGCCCCGAGGAACGTGACGAGTACTTAAGAGTGCAGAATAAGGCTAAGGAAGATGCCCTTAAGGAATCGGAAAATTCTGAAACTAAAGAACCTATACAAAATCAGGATGAAGAAGCCTTAAAGGATATTGAAAAGTCAGAAGGAAAAGAAGTTTCAAGGTCTACTGACAATAACAACTCTTCTAAGAGAAAAAACATAGATAGTAAGTCCTCCGATGAGTATGATGAAGAGGAGGATGAAGACTATGAAGATGATGATGAGTATGAGGATGACTACGAAGAAGAGTACGAAAAAAGAAAACATCACAAGAGAATAAATCCCGAAAAGATAGTAAGGATAGCTTCTATTGTAACGGGAATCCTTATATTAGTGCTTATTGCAGCAATTCTTAAGGCTAATGTTTTTGATAAGATTTTTGGAACAAAGGATGCTGAAACTGAGACAGTAACCATTTCTCTTCCAGGAGGATATGTAGAAACCGATGATGTTGTAGTTGCAACTTCGGATGTTAATCTAAGATCCGTTCCAAGTACAGAGAGTAAGGATTACATTGTTACCGCCATTGTAAAGGGCACAGAAGTAAAGCGTCTTGGAGTCAGCGAAGATGGCTCATGGGCCTATGTGGAATATAACGGACAACAGTTATATTGCTATATGGGATATTTAGAAGTAAAACAAAAACAATAATAAAAGGGACTCGTTAAACGGGTCCCCTTGCTATTGTATAAATATTATGTGTTTTGAGAAATATTTTTCAGCTGCTCGAAAAGTTCCATATCAGATGCTGTGATTTTAAGATTTGACTGAATTTTTTCACCGTTTGGCTCAGTAATTGTAATATCAATTATTGTGCCTTCCTTAATACCATTATTTTGAAGTGCTGATAAGAACATAGGAAACTTAGGGTGATTATCCCTAAATTTATCCCAAAGAGATTTGAGCTGTAATATATTCATAGGATTAACCATGACATATCTCCTTTACTTTTTAGTATGTAGCCATGAATAGAAGCTATCAACGGCATCAGTAAGATTTTTGCTGGTTCTGGATAATATTTCAACCTTATCATAGATTTCAGCTGATGCTGTTTTGGAAAAGCTTTGTACCAGTTGATGTTCACATTCACTTTGGAGAGCCTGGTAATCCATATTTATCAGTATTTTATTATATATAGGAGAAACAGCCTCAAAAAGGGCAGGATATTTTTTCTTCAGATATGAAAAAGTATCCAGTGTACCCTCTCGGTTTTGCAGGCAAAACAGGATGTAAACAGGTTCGATTATTTCTTCAGGTTCAATTTCTTCTTCATAAGAAGAATCTGCATAGTCGCCCTTTGTGGCATAATATTCGCAGATTTCCTGAAAAAATTCGTCTACCTTGGTATCATCATAAAGTTTTTGAAGTTCATCTATTTTTTCGCTACTCATATTATTAGTATAGCAGAAAGAAGGAAAACATGAAAATCGGAATATTTGATTCAGGAATTGGTGGGATGGGAGTCCTGCATGAAGCCTATCATAGACTTCCGGATAATGAATATATTTTTTACGCAGATACAGAGCATGTGCCCTATGGTCTAAAAACAACAGAACAGATTAAGGGCTATGCAGATGAAATTGTTTCTTTCCTTATAAATCAGGGAGTAGATGCAATTGTTGTTGCATGTAATACCGCCACCAGTGTGGCAATAGAAGACCTAAGAGCCAAATATGATCTGCCTATACTTGGTATGGAACCCGCGGTTAAGCCTGCAGTAGAAGGTACAGAAAAGAAGAGAATTATGGTTATAGCAACTCCTGTAACCATAAGAGAAACCAAGCTTATGAATCTGATAAAGCGTGTGGATGAAAATCACAGAGTAGATCTTTTGGCTTTGCCACAACTTGTAAATTTTGCAGAAAATGAAATTTTTGATACGAATGAAGTTTCTGAGTATTTGAAAAAAGAATTTTCCGAATATGATACCACTAGATATTGTGCCTTGGTTTTAGGATGTACACACTTTAACTATTTTAAACCCTTGTATAGACAATTTTTCGATGATTCCGTGGAGCTTATAGACGGAAACGCAGGAACAGTGCACCATTTGGCAGATGTGTTAAATTTAGAAGAAATTAATAACAAATCCTGTGTGAAGTTTGATAATATAGAAGAGATGCTGTGTATGGGTAACACAAAATATTTTGCCTCAGGAAAATTTGTAGAAGATAAAAAAACGCTGGAGCACTACAGACGCCTGCATAACAGGCTTGAGGAGGTCTATAATCTGAAATAAAGTTTGGATTAATGACTTGAAAATACCAATATAGTGTATTATTATTTTAATGTGACCACAAGATATAGTATTAAGTCTGTGGTCATAATTTATCTCTAAAATAGTAATCGCAGCATTAAAAGTGTTAGCGTTAATAGATGTATGGGGGTTATCAATGAAAATAATCAAAAGAAGCGGAAAAGAAGTTACCTTTGATGGTGACAAGATAATTGCTGCCATTGAGAAGGCCAATAATGAAGTAACGGAGAAAAAGAGACTTTCAGCAGAAGAAATCGCAAATATTGAAAAGGATGTTGAAAGTAATTGTGCATCCCTTACTCGTGCAGCCAGTGTAGAAGAAATACAGGATCTGGTAGAAAATGGCCTTATGGAATCAGGCAAGTTTGAAGTTGCCAGAAAGTATATTACTTACCGCTATCAGCATGCTCTTGTTCGTAAGTCAAATACTACTGACGAGCAGATCATGAGCCTTATTGAATGTAGTAATGAGGAAGTGAAACAGGAAAATTCCAACAAAAATCCAACAGTTAACAGTGTTCAGAGAGATTACATGGCTGGTGAAGTAAGTAAGGATATTACAAAGAGATTCCTTCTTCCGGAAGATGTGGTAAAGGCACACGAGGCCGGAATAATCCACTTCCACGACAGTGACTATTTTGCACAGAGAATGCACAACTGCTGTCTTGTTAATCTTGAAGATATGCTTCAGAACGGAACAGTTATCTCCGAAACTATGATTGAGAGACCAAAGAGCTTCTCAACAGCCTGCAATATTGCTACACAGGCTATAGCCCAGATAGCAAGTTCACAGTATGGCGGTCAGAGTATAACCCTTTCACATCTTGTTCCTTTTGTTGATGTAAGCAGACAGAAATTTATAAAGGAAGTAAGAGAAGAGTTTGTATCTGCAGGAATAGAGCCTACAGATGAGCAGGTTAGAGAAGTTGCAGAAATGCGAGTTCGTAAGGAAATCGAAAGAGGAGTGCAGGTAATTCAGTATCAGGTCATAACACTTATGACTACAAACGGACAGGCACCGTTTATTACAGTATTTATGTATCTTGATGAAGTTCCTGAAGGACAGCTTCGTGATGACCTTGCCCTTGTTATCGAAGAAATGCTTAAACAGAGGATTGTAGGTGTTAAGAATGAAAAGGGTGTTCTCATAACACCGGCATTCCCTAAACTTATTTATGTTCTTGATGAAGATAATATTACAGAGGGCTCCAAATACTGGCATATTACACAGCTTGCAGCTCAGTGTACTGCTAAGAGAATGGTTCCTGACTATATCTCAGGCAAAAAAATGAGAGAATATAAGAACGGTGACGTATATCCATGTATGGGTTGCAGATCCTTCCTTACACCTGATACAGAAGGCCTTGGAGAAAACGGTAAACATAAATATTACGGACGTTTCAATCAGGGTGTTGTAACAATTAACCTCGTAGATGTTGCTTGTTCATCTGCAGGTGATGAAGAAAAGTTCTGGCAGCTTATGGAAGAAAGAACAGAGCTTTGTAAGAAAGCCCTTATGTGCAGACATAAGAGACTTCTTGGAACTCCTTCAGATGTTGCTCCTATCCTTTGGCAGTTTGGTGCTCTTGCACGACTTAAAAAGGGCGAACCTATAGATAAGCTCTTATTTAACAATTATTCAACAATATCTCTTGGTTATGCAGGACTTTGCGAATGCACAAGATATATGAAGGGTGTATCTCATACAGATCCAAACGGTAAGGAATTTGCTCTTAAGGTTATGCAGTTCCTTAATGATAAATGTGCAACATGGAGAGCTGAGACAAATATTTCCTTCTCACTTTATGGAACACCGCTTGAATCAACAACCTACAAGTTTGCAAAATGTCTTCAGAAGAGATTTGGCATGATACCGGGTGTAACAGACAGAAACTATATTACAAACAGCTATCATGTACATGTTACAGAACCAATCGATGCATTTACAAAGCTTAAGTTTGAATCAGAGTTTCAGGCACTTTCACCGGGAGGAGCTATCTCTTATGTAGAAGTTCCTAACATGATGGACAATATCGATGCTGTACTTAGTGTTATGCAGTATATCTATGACAATATTATGTATGCTGAACTTAATACAAAGAGTGATTATTGCCAGTGCTGTGGTTACAACGGAGAAATCCAGATTGTAAACGACGAAGACGGTAAGCTTGTATGGAAATGTCCAAATTGCGGAAATACTGACCAGACCAAGATGAATGTTGCAAGACGTACATGTGGTTATATTGGAACTCAGTATTGGAACCAGGGCAGAACTCAGGAAATTAAAGAGAGAGTTCTCCACCTTTCAACAAACTAATATCAAAGTTAATTATTCAAGGTCGGATAACAAGTATTCCGACCTTGTTTTTTTTAAAACTAATAATTATCATTGTTATATACGATAAAGCTTAAAATAATTTTAAAGGAATTTATAATATGAATTATGGAAATATCATATATAATGACATAGCAAACGGCATAGGTTGTCGTACATCATTATTTGTATCCGGATGTACACATCATTGTAAAGGTTGTTTTAATGAAATGACCTGGGACTTTAATTATGGAGAGCTCTTTACTGCTGAGATAGAAGACAAGATTATAGAATCTCTTCGTCCTACATATATAAGCGGACTTACCATTCTTGGTGGTGAACCTATGGAAGTCTCTAATCAGGCTGTTTTAAGACCTTTTCTTGAGAAGTTAAAAAATGAACTTCCAAATAAAACCATCTGGATATACAGCGGATATGTTATTGAAGAACTTTTGGATGAAGATAACAAGAGATGTCATAGTGCAGATACCATGAAAATTCTTGGTCTTATAGACATTCTTGTGGATGGAGAATTTGTGGAAGCTAAAAAGGACATGATGTTAAGGTTTAGAGGTTCTTCCAATCAAAGAATAATTGATGTTAAACAATCTTTGGAAAATGGAGAAATTGTAATAGCTGAAAAGTATTTGGAAAAAAGAGTATAAAAAGTATTTAAGTAAAATAAAAAAGCTGCGTGGCGCGCAGCTTTTTTATTTTTAGAGGTTTTATAAAGGAAATACGTTATGGCGAACGTAAATCACCTATTTAATTCACTTCCGGGTAAATCGGATTTATGGTTTTTGATGATACTGTCAATCTCTCGCAAATCACTTGCTGGAAGATCGCCCGGAATAGTGTTCTTGACGGATGATGTAGCATTACCATACTCAAGAGCTTTTACAGCATCATTATATTTAAGAAGTCCATACAGAACACCGGATACATAAGCATCGCCTGAGCCTATTCTGTCGATTACATCGATATCTGTGTAAGGCTTTTCTGTATAGAATGTATTTGCCTGAGCATCATAAATTGTTGAAGTAAAATTATGCTTTTTAGGACTGATTACTTCACGCTGTGTTGTACATACAATCTTAATAGGATAATCCTTAGTATAGCTTCGCATAATGTCTTCAAGAGAACCCTCTTTCTGCATCATGCGTCTGCTGGTCTCTTCAGAAACAAAAAGGATATCAACATAAGGCATAATTGCTTTAATAGCTGTTCTTGCTTCTTCTTCACTCCAAAGATTAGCTCTGTAGTTACAGTCAAAGGAAATAAGAGCACCGTTTTCTTTAAAACGTTTAATCATTTCGGTAGTAACAATTCCTGTATTTTTATTAAGAGCAAGAGTGATGCCACTTGTATGGAACATTCTTGTAGAGGAATAAACATCCTCAGGAATTTCATCCAAGGTAATTTTTGTTATGGAAGAATTCTTTCTGTCATAAATGATAGAAGGCTTTCTTGGAGCTGCTCCATTTTCATAATAATAGATACCAAGGCGGGCATCTTCTGATTCGTCATATAAAAGATAGTCATCAGAAACACCGATAAATCTGATTCTGTTCTTTATATATGTTCCAAGCTGATTAGCAGGAAGCTTGGAAATGACACCTGTACGAAGTCCAAGAAGGGATACGCCTGAAGCTACGTTAAGCTCAGAACCACCGGCTCTTTTATCAAATACTTCACCACGGGTCATTCTCTCGTTGTTAGGTGGTGAAAGTCTAAGCATTATTTCACCAAAGGTGATAAGATCAAATTCCTTATTTGCCATAATTGCTGCACCTCCTACCAATGAAGTAACCTCGATTTCTATGTTTTGAATTATAGCTTTAAAAATGTAAAATATGTAAGTGCTTACATGATACTAAATCATGCAAATTTTGAAGAAATCGAAAGAAATTAATGTAACCACTTTCATTATATATGAAATAAAATGAAATTCAAATAAAGAATAAAGATTTTCCTTCAAGGCTTGACATAGAGTGAATTAAAAATTAAAATAAACACTATTAAAAACATAAAAGACTATGAAGAGGAATAGTAATTATCCGGACTGTTTTCAGAGAGAAAATCATTTGGTGCGAGATTTTAACACAAAGGCTAATGAACCTACCTTGGAGTTCTGTATGAAAATACAGCGCTTCTCAGCGTTAGAGGAGATAATTGAGAGAAATCTGATTTTACAGATTTAAAAAGGGTGGTACCGCCGAATTATCGGTCCCTGTTTGCTATTAACAGGGACCTTTTTTAGTCCCTAAATTTAGGAGGAATAGAAATGGCAGATCAGAAAAAGCTTGTATCTGAAATCACTTCCATGGATGAAGATTTCACACAATGGTACACAGACACAGTTATTAAGGCCGGACTTATCAGTTACTCAAATATTAAAGGATGCATGGTTATTAAACCTGCAGGATATGCTATATGGGAGCTTATCCAGAAACACCTTGATGCCAGATTCAAGGAAACAGGTGTACAGAACGCGTACCTTCCAATGTTTATTCCTGAGTCACTTCTTCAGAAGGAAAAAGATCATGTAGAAGGATTTGCACCGGAAGTGGCATGGGTTACACACGGTGGACTTGAAGAACTTTCAGAGAGATTTTGTGTAAGACCTACTTCAGAAACTCTTTTTTGTGATTATTATAAGGATGAGATTCATTCCTATAAGGATCTTCCACAGGTACTTAACCAGTGGTGCAGCGTTGTTCGCTGGGAAAAGGAAACAAGACCTTTCCTTCGTTCAAGAGAATTCTTATGGCAGGAGGGTCATACAGCTCATGCAACATTTGAAGAGGCAGAAGAGCGTACACAACAGATGCTTAATGTTTATGCAGACTTCCTTGAAAATGATATGGCAATTCCTGTGATCAAGGGACAAAAGACAGATAAAGAAAAGTTTGCTGGAGCCGAGGCTACATATACAGTAGAGGCTCTTATGCATGATGGAAGAGCACTTCAGTCTGCTACAAGTCATAACTTTGGAGATGGCTTTGCAAAGGCATTCGGCATCCAGTATGCAGGTAAAGACAATAAGCTTCATTATGTATGCCAGACTTCATGGGGACTTACAACCCGTACAATCGGAGCTATGATAATGGTACATGGTGATAATTCAGGTCTTGTTACACCACCTAAGATTGCACCAATTCAGGTTGTTGTTATTCCTATTCAGCAAAAGAAGGAAGGAATTCTTGATGCCGCATATGGTATTGAGGCAGAACTTAAGAAATCCGGTATCAGAGTAAAGACTGATGATACAGACAGAAGCCCGGGATTTAAGTTTAGTGAGCACGAAATGAGAGGTATTCCTGTTCGTGTTGAAATTGGACCAAAGGACCTTGAAGCAGGCAAGTGCGTTCTTGTAAGAA
Organism: Butyrivibrio sp.; assembly: GCA_024680925.1. Taxonomy (GTDB): domain Bacteria; phylum Bacillota; class Clostridia; order Lachnospirales; family Lachnospiraceae; genus Butyrivibrio. The sequence continues at coordinate 28,312 of JAILBM010000012.1, read as the reverse complement.
GAGATACCAGAGAGAAAATAGAATGTGCCATCGCAGATGTTCCTGCAAAGGCTTCAGAACTTCTTGAAACTATTCAGAAGGACATGTTTGAAAGAGCAAAAGCTCACCTTCAGTCCCATACCTTTAAGGCTACCAATAAGGAAGAATTTGCAGAGGCCTTTAAGGAGACTAAGGGCTTTGTTAAAGCTATGTGGTGTGGCTGCAGAGAATGTGAAGATAAGATCAAGGAAGAGTTTAATGTAACAAGCCGTTGTATCCCATTCGAGCAGGAAAATATTGCAGATACCTGTGTATATTGCGGAAAACCTGCAACTAAGATGGTTTACTGGGGAAGAGCATATTAATATAAACTAATAAATGGATTGTGACTGTAAAGCCACAATCCATTATTTTTTTTATTTATTTCTGATTCTGTTTTGTATTTCATGCTGCATACGTTTTTTCTCATACATTCTTTTATCTGCAAGCATATAAACTGTATGGGATGTCCCATTTTCCGTTTCATGCTTAAAAGCATATCCAATAGCAACACTATGTATGAATTCCGGCTCAATTTCATCCATCATTTGGAGTTTGGAATTTAATTTATCAATAATAGATTCAACTTCCTCTTCGCTAGTCTGAGGTATAAGTACTAAAAATTCATCACCGCCCACTCTTCCGCAAAGAGCATCCTGGATGTTTTCAAGTGTGCTTTTAAGTGCAAGGGAAAAGGATTTTAAAAGCCTGTCACCTTCGGGATGCCCGGCATTATCATTGACCTCTTTTAAACCATTAAGGTCAAGACTTATAATACAATAATCCTTGTCTGTTTTGTCAATTTCTGTAAGAGCTGCATCACACCTTGCCCTGTTAGCAAGACCTGTAAGAGCATCATTGTAGGCAAGCTGTGTAAGAGATGCATATTCCTTTCGTCTGGCCATGGACTGTGTTAAGAAAATAAAATAGTTAAAAAGCTGGGTGATTACAAATATTGCTGCACCTATAGGGAATAAGGCTTTTAAAAGTGGTGTATTTAAAAAGTCAGCAACTCTATAGAGTAAAATATAAATTGCATATATAAGCAGCGAAATGCAAAGAACTGTAATACCGGTCATTATGGCCAGGGTTGAAGGGGTTTTTGTTTTGCTTTTTAAATCCGAAATATAAATATAAAAAAGTACAATAATTGAAATGAAGGCTATTAAATCGTAAAGCGTAAGGAAATGATTTATATGAACTACATTTGCAAAATGAAGGATTATAAACAAAAGAGAAAAACAGCCTGAACCTATTCCCATAATCACAAAGGCCTTGGATATGTTGTTTCTATGAAGATATCCGACAGTAAGGTATATTAAAGGAATGATAAAGTACAGGGATATGTATTCTATTACAGTAACATATTTAACATTGAGCAAAAGAGGCATCATATCATAGGTACACAGGGTCCATATACCAATCTGCGTATTTATAACAGATAAAAGCATTTGAGGAATTGATTCCTTGGAATAGGGTATAAAAACAACTGAAATTATGAAAAATGAAGCCCCAAACATAATAAGGAATAATCCCATAAAAAACGGAAGCGCAGACTGGGTGATCAGTTTATGCACAATATCGTCATAGTTACCTACAACAGGAGACATGAAATTTGAAGGAGAATCTTCTTCAGAAATATATAATACAAAAGAGATTCTCTGAGCTTTTATAATATTATCCAAAGTAACAAAGCGGTAACCACAACCTATAAATTTATCATTATAAAAATCATCAATATATTCACTTCTTATAAGAACATCATCCAGAAAAACTTCGTAAGCACAATATCTTGTCTTAAAAAGTATAGTAAAATTAGGAATTTCCTCATATTCCTGTTTTAAGGAGTGGGTAAGGGTAATAATATCATTTTTGTTAAAATCTTCTTTTATATGAGCATTCAAAGTGGAAAGATCTACATTTATGTATTGTGCATCGTGATAATTTACCATCCAACCGGAGTTTAAGGTCTCTACAGTATAATTTGGTTCATATTTAACGATTCTGGACATAAGGATAATAATAATAAAAACAATAAAACAGGTAGAGAAAAGGAGAGAGAATTTTTTAGTCATTTCCTGATGCCTCCTCTCTTTGTCTGTGACGTTCATTTTTCATGGAATACATTCTGTTATCTGCAAGCATATAAACATCCATGGCGGAATGTCCCGGAGCTTCAGAGCTGCTGGCAAAGCCTACAGAGGCACTATATTTAAATTTATGTTCTTTTTTATTCCATTCTGAAATTGTATTGTTAAGATCGTTAAGCTTTTTGCTCCAGGTCTTTGCTGAGGGGTCTTTTGATATGACAATAAATTCATCACCACCCATACGTCCTATAAGAGCAGCATCCCAAAATACCTGATTTAAAATTGTGGCAAAGCCGATAATCAATCTGTCTCCTTCTTCATGACCATAGGTATCGTTAACCTTTTTTAAATAGTCCATATCCATACTGATAATGGAATAATCTTTGTTTTCTGCAGAAAGATCATCCATTACCTGCTCACATCTGGCTCTGTTTGCAAGGCCTGAGAGGGCATCGGTATAGGCAAGACCCACCAGATGCATTCGTTCTACTTCGGCATTCATATTATTGACTGTATAAAAAAAGTAATTGAGAAGTACACAAATAATCAGTGTAAGGGAACCGATTGTCATAAAGTCAATGCTGGCACTTACTTCTCCGGCAGAGCTCATATACTTATAAATATTGAATTTAACAATATCAATCATTGAGAAGATCATAAATACCAAAAGACCTATAAGAAAAATGTTTTCTGCTGTATAGGACTGGAATGTGAATTCGTCTTTTTTCTTGCTTAAGATGTCCCTCAGAATCAGAAAAACTGATACAGGCATTTCTACAAAAACAAGAGCATGAAGAATTGATGTATATCGTGTAATGGGAACAATATTTGTAAAACCAAGTACCAGGACAGTAATTGTAAATATAGTATTCACGGCAAGTAAAAGATTAAAAACAAGACGATTCCTGCCTGTGAAAATTCTGGACAAGTATAAAAGTATTGTTGAAGGCATAAAATATAAAGAAAAAAATTCCAATAATGTATTCAGGAAAAGAAGATCCGAGAAAAGATAAAAAATCTTGTTATAGGCAAGAATATAAAGACCTAAATCCAAAGAAATTAATCCGCATAAGGTAATCTTTAAATCTTTACCGTTAAAAATATAAACATAAGGAGATAATATAAATAAAATACATGCAAAAACTATAAGGAAAATACCGGAAAATATAGGTAACCTTAAAGACTGAATAGAGGATATAAAAATATCGTGACGGTTTCCAAAAAGAACACTTGAAAGACCGGAAAAAGCCACTTCATCTTTGCTTGTAAGCTTTATAAAAAGCTCTTTTCCCTGATAGTCATCAGGAAGTACAACAACATTGTAGATTTTTGGAACAAATCCAAAACGGAGCAGGTAGTCATCACCAAACTCATAGATCAGCGCATCGTCAAGGTAAACATCAACTTCAGATAAAGCAGATGCAAAATAAATTACAGGGGAAGGAACAGTTATGGATGGCATGGTAGTAGATAAGGTAACTATGTCATCATAGTTTTGGACACCAATATCAGCATCCGAAAGGACAATATTTTCATAGGTTGAACCGGAAGCGGTAATGGTCCAGCCTTCAGAAAGGTTGTATATTTCATTATCCGGTGTAGTATTAAAGACCTTACTGTTAAATAAAAAATACATGGTAAGGATGAAAAATAATATTACCACCACAAGAACAACACTGAATTTATTCCAATATTTCATATTATTATCCTCTGTATAACATATATTTAGTATATAACTTAATCACAGAAATTCATAGAGATTTATTCACAATGGGTATTTTTTGCGATATTATGAAGATATGAAAATAGAAATACCTGAAAAAGCAAAAATAATACTAAACACCATACATAATGCAGGATTTGAAGCCTATGTTGTAGGCGGATGCGTAAGAGATTCCATACTTGGACGAATACCCGGCGATTGGGACATAACAACAAGTGCCAAGCCTCAGGATATAAAAAAACTCTTTAAAAGAACCATAGATACAGGAATTGAACATGGCACCGTAACAGTCATGATGGGTAAAGATGGATATGAAGTCACAACCTATAGAATTGACGGAGAGTACAGCGATAACAGGCATCCCAAAGAAGTAACCTTTACTGCAAGTTTGAGGCAGGATATGGAAAGACGGGATTTTACCATAAATGCCATGGCCTACAATGACGAAGAAGGACTTATAGATAATTTTGGCGGAATCGAAGATATTGAAAAGAAAGTCATCAGATGTGTAGGTAATCCCAGGGAACGTTTTGGCGAGGATGCCCTTAGAATAATGAGAGCCATAAGATTCTCTGCGCAGCTTGGATATGATATTGATGAAAACACCAAAATTGCAATTAAGGAGCTTGCCCCTACACTTGAAAAAATCAGTGCTGAAAGAATACAGGTAGAGCTGGTTAAAATGCTCACCTCCAAGTATCCGGAAAAGCTTCTGGATGCATATAAAATGGGAATAACAAAGGTGATACTGCCGGAATTTGATATATGTATGGCCACACCACAAAATACAAAACATCACTGCTACAACGTTGGTGAACATATTGTGAAATCCATACAAAATGTGGAAGCTGACAGACTTTTAAGACTTACCATGCTTTTCCATGATATAGGTAAGCCTAAAGCTCACACCATAGATGAAAAAGGTAATTCTCATTTTATAGGTCATGAAAAAATCAGTGCAGACATGGCTAAAACAATTATGCGAAGGTTAAAATTTGACAGAGATACCATGGACAGAGTGTGTAATCTGGTTAAGTACCATGATATCCGGTTTAAAATAACACCTGCCAAGGTCAGAATGAGTATATATAAAGTTGGTGAAAAGGATTACCCTCTAATGTTTAAGGTAAAAAGAGCCGATACATTAGCACAGAGTAATTATATGAGAAACGAAAAGCTTGAATGGATTGATGATCTCGAAAAGCAGTATGAAAAGATTGTGGAAGAGGGAGATTGTCTTTCATTAAAGACTTTAAGTGTAAAAGGCAACGATCTTGTATCTCTTGGTATAAAACCGGGAAAACAAATCGGAGATACACTTATGAATATGTTAAGGGATGTTTTAAATGAACCTTCCCATAATACAAAGGAATATTTATTAGAACCCGTCAATCTGAAAAGGTTTATGAGCGGAGAATAAAAATGAAAAATTTATGCAGGGGATTAGCATTAGTAATGGCAGCAAGTCTGTTCATGGAAATGAGTCAGGCTTCAATTGCCACTTCGCAGGAAGTAACAAGAGTATCACTTATTGGAAAATATGATTCTGCTGATACTTGTACCATAAGAAGCGTGGATACGGAGAATAAAAAAATCAAATTCAGGAATCATGCCACCGGAAAGGGCTATACACTGGATTATGATAATACCTCTTTTATCTATGACGAATATGGCAGAGCTCTTTCGGCAGCACTGCTTCAAGAGGGAGATGTGGTAGATATAAGATTTTTAAAAAGTACCAGACATCTTACCTATATGCAAAAATCTCAGATAGCCTGGACCAGTCTTAATGTTAACAGCTTTGATCTTTTGCCGGATGAAAATGATATGGTGGAGATAAACGGAGAAAGCTACCATATGGACAGAGCAGCTCTTATCATTGATGACGGAGAACTGGTATCAAGTGAGAGTATACTTCCAATAGATTCCATTACAGTAAAGGGAATCGATAAAGAAATTTACAGTATTGTAGTGGATAAGGGGCATGGATATCTGTCACTTTCATCAGATAATGTTGAGGATGTAAGCCTTGTGGGATCATGGATAGAGCTTGATAATGTAGTAATTCGAAAAGTTACACCTAATATGCTTTTGTCTGTGGCAGAAGGTGAGTACAAAATGCATATTATGGGAAACGGCGCAGATTATACCCAGCAGGTGGAAGTATCCAGTAACCATGAAACTGTAATAGATACAAGTAAAATAGAAATAGAAAAGCCTAAGGAAGGTCTTGTAACCTTTGAAGTAACTCCTGTTAATGCACAGGTATTTGTGGATGGAGAAGAGGTAATTGCAGGGATTCCGCAAAGCATAGTGTATGGCTACCATTCTCTTAAGGTAATGGCAGACGGTTATATAACCGTTACAAAATATCTCAAGGTAGGCAGCGCCTCATCTGTTGTTTCAATTGATCTTGAAAAAGATGCTACAGCTACCGGGAATTCAACGGATTCATCAAGTACAGAAAGTACCGCCTCAGCAACAGCAGCGTCTTCAAAAAAGAACTCAAAGGACAGCTCAGACAGTGCATCAAGCGCATCTACTACCAAAAAGAAAAAAGATGTCAGCGGTAACAGTGCAACCACAGCTTCAACAGAATCAGCAGTGGATGCCAACGGTTATGTAAAAGGTTATAAGATAAATGTACTTGGACCTGAAGGAGCAGCAGTATATTTTAACGGAAATTATGTGGGAATAGCCCCGGTATCCATTAAGAAAAAAGTTGGAACCCATGCCATAACCATAGATGAAGACGGCACTGTAAACAGCTATACAATACTGATTGATTCTGATAAATGTAATGTAAATCTTACATTCCCTACAAGGAAGGCAGCATCAGATGACGATAGTGCTGATAGCTCATCAAGTGCATCAAGTGCTGACAGCGCAGATAGTTCCTCCAGTGCATCAAGTGCTGATAGTGCTGACAGCTCATCAAGTGCATCAAGCGCAGATAGTGCCGATAGTTCATCAAGCTCATCAAGTGCGGATAGTGATGATAGTTCTTCATCAGAGAGTACATCCTCAGAAGATAGTACAAGTTCAGACAGCGCAAGCAGTGCATCATCTAATGAAAAGGAAGAAGAGGAATCGGGCTCATCAGAAGCCTCTTCAACTAGTGATGAAGCTGCTTCCGATTCGGCAGCTACAGGAGCCTGTCTTGGTGGTTTATAAAAACAACCAATTTTAGGCACAATTTTGATAGAAATAGTCAAAAAAGCCTATAAATAGGGGATTTTTTGCTTGACATTGGCTTGTTATCAGTATAAGTTAATAAGGGCGCTCTAAAAAGAGCGCTTATATTAACATTAACACCAGGAGGGAGTTCATTAATGAACAAGACAGAATTAATCGCAGCTATCGCTGACGAAGCAGGATTATCAAAAAAGGATGCTGAGAAGGCAGTTAAGGCTTTCACAGACACAGTAACAGCAGAACTTAAGAAACAGAATAAGGTTCAGCTTGTTGGCTTTGGTACATTCGAAGTATCTAAGAGAGCTGCAAGAGAGGGTAGAAACCCACAGACAGGCGATGTTATGAAAATCGCAGCATCATTTGCACCTAAATTTAAGGCTGGTAAGGCTCTTAAGGATGCTGTAAACAAGAAATAATTTAGCTTAAATTCGGCCTGTAGACATTGTCTATAGGCCTTTTTCATAAAAAGCATTTACGGAGGATTTACATGAGACTGGATAAGTATTTAAAGATTACACGACTTATAAAAAGACGCACAGTTGCCAACGAAGCCTGTGATGCAGGAAGAGTACAGATAAACGGAAGACCTGCCAAGGCATCAACTGATGTTAAAGTAGGTGATAAGCTTACTATCCAGTTTGGCAATAAAGATGTAAATGTTGAAGTTTTGGATATACAGGAAACAATTCATAAAGAAGATGTCTCAAAGCTCTTTCGTTATATTTGACACAGAAGTAACAAGTGTTATAAAATTGAGTATATATAGAAAAAATCTATGAGGGTATAAGATGTCATCAAAAAGAGCCAGGTATAAAAGGGGAAGCTCTTTGCAGAACAGAGTGGGGATAGCTTTATCTATTGTGGTGGTTTTTCTGCTGCTCGGAGTTGTATCTGTTAAGAGTATAAGTTTAGTACAAAAAGAAAAAGAATATCAGTCAAAAGAAGACGCACTTCAACTACAGATTGACAGTGAGCTTGAGAGAAGTGACGAAATTGCTGAATATGAAAAATATACTCAAACCCGCAAGTACATTGAGGAAGTTGCAAGACAGAAACTGGGTTTGGTTTATCCCGGTGAAATTATATTTAAAGATGAAGATCAGGGAAAATAATGCAGACTACAATGCCATGTGCTATGTTGTCTGCAATTTTTTTACCGTATATAACAAATACTGAGGGCAACTAATGAATCTGGAAACAAAGGTAAAAGCATATATAGAAAAAAACAAAATGATAAATCCCGGTGAAGTTGTTCTTGCAGGGATTTCCGGAGGTGCAGACTCAACTTGTCTGCTTATTATTTTGCATAAATTGTCCCTGGAAATGGATTTTAAACTGGTAGTAGTACATGTAAACCACGGACTTAGAGATGATGCTGCACAGGATGCTTTATATGTCAAAAAGCTCTGTAAAGAAAGAAATATTGAATACTATCTTCATGAAGCAGATATCAAAAAAATAGCTAAAGAGAAAGATATGACAGAAGAAGAAGCCGGTAGATATGAAAGGTACCGGGTATTTGAAAATCTATCTGTTAAGTATGACGCAGGTAAAATTGCTATAGCACATAATTTAAACGATCTGGCAGAAACCATGCTTTATAACATGTTCAGAGGAAGCGGACTTCAGGGAATGGTGGGAATCAGATCTATCAGAGGAAAAATCATAAGACCTCTTTTAGAAACTTCGCGTAAAGAAATAGAAAATTACCTTGAAGAAAATGATATAGATTATTGCACCGACAGTACAAACCTTGAGGATGACCATGCAAGAAACCGTATAAGGCATCATATCTTGCCCTATGCCGTTTCTCAAATCAATGAAAAGAGTATAGAACATCTGGCTAAAACAGCTCAGTCCCTTGATAAAGCCAATGAATACATTAAAGCTCAGGCTCAAAATGCTATGGATGAATGTGCAGAAGTTGACCTTCAAAAGGATGAAATAAAAATAAATGTGGAGGTTTTTAATACTTTACCGGATATTCTAAAGGAAAACATTATACTGATGGCTATGGAGAAGTTAACACCCCACAGAAAGGACATAACATCAACACATATATACAGTATAATTGGTCTTTGTCTTGACAGCAGGGGAACAAAGAAGCTAAATCTGCCCTATGACCTTATTGCCCAAAGAATATATGGCATGCTCTTTATAAATAAAAATATTCAAAATGTGTCAGAGTATTCAGAAAATGACACATACCTCCTATTGGATAAGACAGGCAAAGTATTTAAGGAATATCTTGAAATAGATGGAAAGTTTACGGTAACTGTTAATAAAACAGGGACTTTCGATATGGAAAATATTCCAATGGGCGCATATACTAAAATGTTTGATTATGATAAAATACAAACATCCTTGGTTTTCAGACACCGCAAAAAAGGTGACTATCTGATGACCGGTAATGGACGGCAATCCCTTGGAAAATATATGATAAATGAAAAAATCCCATCAGCCAAAAGAGATGAAATTTATGTTTTGGCAGACGGTGATCATATATTGTGGATTCCGGGATTTAGAATAAGCAGTTTTTATAAAGTTGATAACAACACTAAAACAGTGCTGGATATAAAGATAGAGGATTTGACATAAGGAGGAATATTGTAATGTCAGAAAAGGTCCGTGTTTTATTGACGGAAGAAGAAGTAGATTTAAGAATTAAGGCTCTCGGAGAGCAGATAAGTAAGGATTATGCAGGTAAAACAGTGCATCTTGTCTGTGTATTAAAGGGTGGAGTGTTTTTTATGTGTGAGCTTGCCAAGAGAATAACAGTTCCTGTAACCATGGACTTTATGTCAGCATCAAGCTATGGCAGTGATACTAAATCAAGTGGAGTAGTTAAGATAGTAAAGGATCTGGATGAGCCACTTAAGGACAAAAATGTACTTATAGTTGAGGATATCATTGATTCAGGAAGAACCCTCAGCTATCTTATCAAGATGCTTGGCGACAGAGAACCTGCAGATATAAAGCTTTGTACACTTCTTGACAAACCTGAGAGAAGAGTTACAGATGTTAAGGTGGATTATTCCGGATTTAATATTCCTGATGAATTTGTAGTAGGCTATGGCCTTGACTATGATCAGAAATATAGAAATCTTCCATATATAGGAGTTGTTGAATTCGAATAACAGTATTGAAAATAAAGGTAGCTGGGGGTAAATGAATGAAGAAAAGCAGAAATTACAATTATTACTTTTTGCTGGCTATAATGCTGCTTATAGCCGTTGTATTTTTACAATACGCAGGAAGTAAGAGCTCATATGTGGATAATTCCTATACTCTGGGTCAGCTTCAAAGTGATCTTGAGGCAGGAAAGATAGCAGGAGCAGTTATCTATCAGAATGAGGAAACACCAACGGGAGCTGTAAGAGTTATTACTACAGACGGGGATGATATTACGCTTTATGTAACAGATGTAACAGAGGCAGAGAAGCTTCTTAACACCAATAATGTTTATCCTACCGTAAAAGATGTTTCCAGGGAAAATAAGATATTATCAAATCTTGTTCCCATAATGATTGGTCTTATAGTTCTGGCATTTATATTTGTAATGCTGAATAATGCACAGAATGCATCAGCCGGAGGAAACCGGATGATGAATTTTGGTAAAAGCAGGGCAAGACTTTCAAACAGTGATGATAACAAAGTAAGACTTGATGATGTGGCAGGACTTGCCGAAGAAAAAGAGCAGCTTGCTGAAATTATAGAATTTTTAAAATTCCCGGGTAAATTTATTAAACTCGGAGCCCGTATTCCTAAGGGTGTGCTTCTTGAAGGAAGACCCGGAACAGGTAAAACACTTCTTGCCAAGGCAGTTGCCGGAGAAGCCGGAGTTCCGTTTTTTACAATATCAGGTTCTGATTTTGTAGAAATGTTTGTTGGTGTAGGTGCATCAAGAGTAAGAGACCTTTTTGCAGATGCCAAGAAAAATGCTCCATGTATTATTTTCATTGATGAAATTGATGCCGTTGCCAGAAGAAGAGGAACAGGTATGGGCGGTGGCCATGATGAACGTGAGCAAACCCTTAACCAGCTTCTTGTAGAGATGGACGGATTTGGTACAAACGAAGGCATAATCGTAATGGCAGCAACAAACAGAGTTGATATTCTGGATCCTGCTATTTTAAGACCGGGACGTTTTGACAGAAAGATAACCGTAAGCCCTCCTGATGTAGGTGGAAGAGAAGCAATACTTAAGGTACATGCCAAAAATAAGAAACTGGGTTCTGATGTGGATCTTAAGCAGGTTGCCCAGACTACAGCCGGCTTTACAGGAGCCGATCTTGAAAATCTTCTTAATGAGGCTGCAATAAATACAGCCATGGAAGACAGAAGCTATACCAATCAGGAAGATATACAGAAGGCCTTTGTAAATGTAGGTATCGGTGTAGAAAAGCACAGTCATATTATTTCTGAAAAAGAAAAGAAAATTACAGCCTACCATGAATCAGGACATGCAATTTTGTTCCATGTATTGCCTGATGTGGGACCGGTTTACACAGTATCTATTATTCCAACCGGAGCCGGAGCAGCAGGCTATACAATGCCTCTTCCGGAAAAGGATGAAATGTTCCTTTCAAAGAATCGTATGCTTGAAGATATTATGGTATCTTTGGGCGGACGTATTGCAGAGGAAATTATATTTGGTGATATAACCACAGGTGCTTCCAGCGATATAAGAAAAGCTACAAAAGAAGCTCGTAATATGGTTACAAAGTATGGTATGTCTTCAAATATCGGTGTGATTAACTATGATGAAGAGGAAGAGGATGTCTTTATCGGATATGATATAGCTCATAACAAGAAGCATAGTGAGCTTATGTCAGGTGAAATTGATAAGGAAGTAAAGACAATCATTGATACCTGCTATGCAAGAGCAAAAGAAATTATTCTTGAGAATCAGGATGTTCTTCATAAGAGTGCAGAACTTCTGATACAGAAGGAGAAAATAGGACGCGAAGAGTTCGAAGCTCTTTTTGAAGGTAAGGAGATTCCTTCAACTTTCAGCATGGAAATCTAGTCAAATAACCCAAAATGTATTGTACAGTTTCCACAAAAAACTGACTACAAAATTGTTAACTTTGTGAAAGGTGCGGATTTACGAATATATAGGTGAATGCTATTATACTACTTGTAACCCCCCAATACATTATATAGTTTTTTGCTATACCCCATAAGAAAGAAATACCTTCTCTAAAAAAGACAGCACCCCAAAGGCTGTCTTTTTTAACGTTCAGAAATAATTATTTTTCAAAATTAATTCCCAATAAATATAACTTATTGATATAATTTACTATATATTTTATGAAAAGGTCGAGGATAATATGAATAACGAACTTACTCAAAAAGATATAGATGATATGCAGGCAGAAATAGATCACAGAAAAATCGTAGTACGAAAAGAGCTTCTTGAGCACGTAAAAGAAGCAAGGGCACAGGGCGATTTAAGTGAGAATTTTGAATATTATGCTGCTAAAAAGGCCAAAAATCAAAATGAAAGCCGTATCAGATTCCTTGAAAGAATGATAAAAACAGCCAAGGTTATAGAGGACAATACCACAGATGAACAGGTTGGTCTTAATAAAACTGTTACAGTCAGAATAGAAGAGGATCAAACGGAAGAAGTATATAAGATTGTAACCACTATGAGAGGTGATTCTTTAAGAGGACTTATCAGTATAGAGTCACCACTGGGTAAACAATTACTTGGACATAAAGTTGGAGACCATGTTAATATAAAAGTAAATGATAGTTACAGCTATGAAGTCACAATTATCAGTATAGTTAACACAGGACTATCTGAGGATGATAGAATAAGAGACTTCTAAGAGCAAAAATAATGCACATATATGCCAGAGGGGGTATTACTTTATGCAGCATTCATTTCAACCGGTTGAACTTGAAACAATAATTTCAGAAGAGAGCCGTTTTGGAGATGACAGATGGGCTCTTCTTACATCTTCTAAGGATGATAAAGTCAATTCCATGACCATATCCTGGGGTGGTGTGGGTTTTATTTGGAGCAAACATGTAGTATTTATATTTGTAAGATCCAGCAGGTATACTAAAGAAATGATAGATGCTTCAGATACATTTTCTGTATCTTTCCTTGATATGAAAAAATATCGCGGAGCCATGAAATATCTTGGAGCAGTTTCCGGAAGAGATGAAGATAAGCTTAAGGGTGCAAGACTGAATATAGATTATGATGAAGGCATTCCTTATATTGATGAAGCAAAAAACGTAGTGCTTTGCGAAGTTCTTGCAAAGCAGGAAATCGAAAAGGGTGGAATCATACCTCCTGAAATAATTGAGAAATATTATAGTGATGGTGATTATCACACTGTCTATATTGCAGAAATAAAAAAGATTATGGTGAGATAAATAAAAAAAGGTCATGTGAAGCCTTCACATGGCTTTTTTATTTAAAACAGTGGGGAAATTATGTCAAACAGTTATGTAAATAAAAGATCATTAAATGATATCGGACAGTTTATATTTGTTGAGGATGGCCTTGATAAGGCAGATATTATAATTGTTCCGGGGGCACCGGAGCCTCTTTTGGCCGTTCAGGCGGCAAGGCTTTGGAAATCCAGATATGCTCCTTTTGTTCTTGTAAGCGGAAAGTTCAGTTATAAGAATAATTCCTTTGAAGAGGAAGCAAAAAATCTGGAAGAAATAAATCTTCCTGCAACGGAAGCAGAATATCTTGCAAGTGTTCTATTAAGAGAAGGCGTAAGGAAATCAAATATTCTTGTAGAAAATAATTCCACCAATACCTTTGAAAATGCCAGGTATTGTGCCGCCATGCTTAAAGGAAATGATTTAAAGCGGATAATTTTATGTTGTCAGGCTTTTCATGCCAGAAGAGCTTTAATGACATTTCAGTCCGAATTTCCGGGGGTAGAGGTACTTGTGGCGCCTGTAAATACAAAAAATATAATGTACAACAACTGGTACGAAACAGAAGAAGGATATAATCTCGTAATGGGGGAACTTATCAAATGTGGAAAATACTTCACAGTTGACGGAATGTTTCAAAAAATTTTTTACAAAAATAACTAAAAAAGCTATAAACTTGAAGAATTATTGACGAAAAAATGATAAGATAGTATTGATACCCATCACCTTAGTGATAATAACTTTAGAGGCAAAAGCTTTGTATAAAAATAGAAGGTTATTTATTCAAATTGCTATATTTATCATTATCATAGGATGCATTGTGTTCGTTTCAGGGCAAATTCGTTCACAGGTAGTATTTAAAGATCGTGCAGTCCAGCTTGGAATTGTCAACGATCAGATAGCTAATGCCTTTGAACGAAGGATTGAACGAAACTTTGATATGCTTGATAGCTGGAAATATATTCTTGAGAACAAAAAGGATATATCACAGGGTGAATTTCGCAATTTTATACATAATGAAAAGGATGTATGGACCTTTTCGGATTTTTATTTTATCAATACAAAGGGCTCCTTTACCACACCGGAAGGACATACAGGTAAACTTGGCTTAAGTGAAGAAGAACTTGAAACTCTTTCTTCGCATAAAGGTAAAGTTATAACAAGAAATATTAATTCCGATAATTTGCCAGTTGATGTCTATATAACTCCATGTTCAGGACAGGTGAATGGCTTTGGTTATATTGCCATTGGATTTTCTGTTGATCGAAATGTAATCAAAAAGCTCCTTAATCAGGGAGAATTTTCCAATTTTTCATATTGCTACATAGTTACGGCTACCGGTGATACTGTTTTTTCCTCAATTTCAGAGTCTGAGGAATCTCAAAATGTATTAAGCTATCTGGAAAACACACAGATAGAAGGTTATACCTACGAAAAGGTCAAAAATGATATCTATAGCGGTAAGGCAAATCTTATTAAAGTAATTGATGGCAGGAATAAATACTATATCAACTACGAACGAATCGGATACAGTGACTTTACACTTTATACCATTACGGATGCAAATCTTCTTGACAAAACCCTGGATGCAAATAAAAAGGTTAACAGCATTATAGAAGCTATAATCCTTATTACATCAGGCTTATGCGTAATATTTTTTATTAACAACAGGCACAGATATAAGCTCAGATATAAGGACAAGGAAATTGCTTACAGAGAATGGTCTTTTGATCTTATGCTCAAAAATTCAGGAAATATAATAGGAATAATTGATGATAAGACCTACAAAGTGGATTTCATTTCTCAAAACCTACTCTCAGTTCTTGGAATAAGTGTTGCAGAGGCCAAAAAGGATGTAAAAAACTTGTTTAAAGGCGTTATGAACTCAGGAACAAAGGTAAATGCAGAAGAAGTTAAAAAGCTTGAAATAGGTAAAACTATTACGGAAAAAGTACAGATAAGAAATATAATGAACGGAGAAATACACTGGTTTACACTGCATGTTCTCCATTCATCCTTTGATGAGAACACAGGAAAATTTGTGGTATTTCTTATTGATGAAACAGAGGGCATAATCCATGAGAAACAGATGGATGAAATGCTGGAGGTTGCAAGGAATGCCAATGCTGTAAAGAGTCAGTTCCTTGCAAATATGTCTCATGTATTCAGAACACCAATGAATGCAATTGGTGGATATATTACTCTTTTGAAAAATAATAAAACAGATCCCGATAAGGTTAGTGAGTATACAGAAAAAATAGACTATGCATACAAGGATATGCTTGGTCTTGTTAATGATGTTCTTGAAATGAGTAAAAATGAAAGTGGTGAAACTCAGCTTAAACTGGAAGAATTCAATATTGCGGATGTAATCAAAAAGGCAATCGGGAATGTTGAGTATACGGCAAAACAAAACAATATAACCATAAGTGCAGAAAGAAAAAGTCTGTCAAAGAATTATTTTATAGGTGACAGACAAAAGCTTGAGGAAATAATCATAAACCTTCTTGTAAATGCAGTCAGGTACACTCCAAAGGGAGGAAATGTCTGGGTAACAGTTACAGGTGTCAGCAGCAAGCTTGAGGAATATCAGGATATAAGAATAGATGTAACAGATACAGGAATAGGAATAGATGAAAAGAATCTTAAAACCTTATTTGACCCATTTAGTGAGAAAATAAATGATTCTCCCGAAAGAATGAAGCATAAAGGAATGGGAATAGTAATAACCAAAAATATTGTTGAACTCATGGGAGGAACCATTTCTGCAGTAAGTAAGGTGGGAGAAGGAACTACATTTACAGTTCTTTTAAAGCTTAGATCCTTGGGAAAAGAAGAACAGGAAAATATAGACCCTACAGGAGAAATAATTACCACTGCCTTTGAAGAAAAAAAGGACGAAAAGAAAAAGGCGGAATACAAAAAATCCATAAAAGGAATGAGATTTCTGGCGGTTGAAGACAATGAAATAAATGCAGAGATAGTAATAGAAATGTTAAAACTTAAAGGCGCTGAATGTGAAGGAGCCGAAGATGGTGAGGTTGCTGTCAGAATGTATGAAGAACACCCTGAACAGTATTACGATCTTATACTTATGGATCTCATGATGCCCAATATGGACGGATATGAAGCAACTAAGGCTATTAGAAAAATTGAAAAACTCAGAATAAAGAGAGTTCCTATTCTTGCAATGTCTGCCAATGCCTATCCTGATGATATAGAAAAATGTTACAGAGCAGGAATGGATGGTCATATGGCAAAGCCATTAGAGCTTGAGAAAATGGAAAAAGAAATATTAAAAGTCATTAACAGAAACAATAAGTAGCCAGCTTTTTTTAAAGGACATTTTTAATGAAAAAATGTATAAACAAGATAGCAGGATTATTGCTTATAACAGTAATAATTATAGTCTGTTGCAGCTATATCCCGGTAAATGCCATAAGTGAGGGTCAATCCAATAGAATAGCGGCATTAAAAGATGAGTATGGTAATATACAGAGCCCTCCTATAGATATTGTGGGATGGCTTCCTGAAAGTGCTGTAAGTGAACTTTTGACATACTTGCGTAAGGAAATGCCAGACAGAACCATACAATATAAGTATATTTCCAAAACCAATTACAGTGCAGTTGTGGATATTAGTCTTGCTGAAGGGGCGGGTGCGGATATAGTTCTTGAAGACTATGCCACTACCTATATTCATGCAAAGCAAGGATATTTAGTAAAACAAAATGAGCTTGCTTCAAAATATGAGGAAAGCGGAACAAAAGCCTTTACTTATAACGGTGATATATATGCAATACCCGGACTTTGTCAGTATGCGGGAATTTATTATAACAAGGATATATTCAAAAAATACAATATTGTAGTGCCAAAGACCTATAATGAATTTTTAAGTATATGCCTTATGTTAAAGGATGAAGGAGTAAAGCCTTTTTCCATGGGAATATATCAGTGGGATGTAGTACAAACTCACGCAATGGCCTATGTTGTAGCTGAATATCTTTCTACGGATGAAGGAGCCGGTTTTGGAAAGGATTATATCAATAATAAGGTAAGTCTCAGGAATAAATGGCTGCCTTATATGAAAGAATGGGCAAAGCTTGTGGAAGATGAAATAATCACAAAGGATATGCTCATAGAAGATAATGATTATGCTGTAAATGAATTTGCAGGCGGTCAAACAGCTATGCTATGCGCTGACACTTTAAGCTACAGAGATATAATTACAAAGAACCCGGGGCTGAACTTTGCAATGATGCCCTATGGCGGAAATACCACCGGAGAGCAGATCCTTATGGGTGGAGCAATGTACGGTTTTGCAATAAATGCTAACAGCAGAAATATAGATGTGGCCCAAAAAGTTCTTGAAGCCATATCTACATACAAAGGTCAAAGAGCCATGTGGAAAACGCAGATAGGCTCTGATACATATTTAAAGGGTGCCCAATTTTATAATCCAAGCGAATTTGATGATATAAAAAGTGTTATAGAAGCTGATAGAGTATATGCTCCCTGGATGAATTGGGGTAAGGCTTCAAGTGCCTATATTGATTTCGGAATGAATCTGCAGGAATACATCAGAGGAGAATATACCCTTGAAAAAGCTCTGTCTAATACAGATCTAATAGTAAGAGCTTTAATAAAAAATAACTAAGTTCATTTTATTTAAAGAAAGGCAAATAAATGAAGCGATTTATACATTGGTTTAACCATAAAGCTTCAATGCAAACAAAATTACAGATTAGCTTTGCTGTCATAGTAATACTGCCACTTATAGGCCTTGGTGCATATACCTATGTATCCTCAAGGATAAACCTTGTGAAGCAGACTGAGCTTACTATGACCAATAATACCAGTACCATTTGCTACGGTCTTGAGAATAATGTAAGGCGTATAGAAGAGGTAGTAGACTTTCTTTCCTATAGTTCAGAATTTAGAAAAAAACTTGAAAATGTAAATAAGTCTCCCGCAGATTTGTCTGAAGAGCTGACCAATAATATTGAGCCTCAGATCTGGTATTATATGAGCAGCGATACCAATATAAGTGAAATTAAGATTTACTCAGAATATCTTCCTCACTCTATAGGCAGTTTTTTGGAGATACCGGAATCAGAAGAAGTAAAAAAGTGGTATGAGGAAGCAGGAAGTGATTACACAATAAGATGGACCAAGGGAAGCGATGAAGAAATCTATGCTTACAAGGCACTTTTGGATAACAATACTGCTTCCAGAAGAATTGGTATTATTGTATTAAAAATACAGCATAGTAATTTTCTTTCTCTTTTAAATCAGACCGAGTACATGAATAACGGAGTATATGTACTTGGAAATGATGATGTGGTTTTTGCTTCAAAGACATCTCAAAATGAAGAACTTGATAAAAATGTACTTAGTGTAATAAAAGATAATGGTATAGATGAATATACCAGTGAAAAGAGTTATGTAATAGCACCTTCGAATTATATGATAAACGATTGGAGAGTCTATTATTATATTGACCGTTCAGGTGTAAACGGACTTATCAAAAATCAGCTTGTTACCACCATTGTTCTGGTGATTTCTGCCTTCATTATTGCTTTTATAATATCCAGAATGCTTTCAAAGGGTCTAAGTAAGAGAATCATGTACCTTCAGGACGTGGCAAACGGGGTTAGCAAAGGCATATTTGATATACCATATAATCAGGAATATACAGATGAAATCGGAAGAGTTGAAAAATCTCTTTCTGAAATGGGAAGACGTATCCTTGATATAATGCAGGAGCTTGAAGAGCGAAGAGAGCATGATGTGGGAGAGAAGGATAAAGTAATAGTCCAAAGAGAATGGGTATTTGATTACATGGTTGAGAAAAACCAGGATATGGCTATTATTTACTCTATTTCAACTAAAAAAGCAGACTTTATAACCTCAAATGTTACCGATATTCTTGGAATACCCAGGGAAAAAATAAGTGAAAATGTTTCCTGTCTTTGGGATTCTGTAAAGGACAAAGCAAAGATTTTGGATAGTGAAAAAATACGTCAGCTTAGTGTAGGTCAGGCCCTTGTAGAGGAAGAGGTTGAAATAGAAAATGTAATAACAGGCGAGTGCAAATGGTACAGAATTGCTATAGTTCATACAGAGCATAATGATGGTGACAGCTTCATGATTGCCATGTTTGATAAAACAGAAGCCCTTAACAGAAACCATCAGCTTGAAGAAGTGCTTAATGTGGCAAAATCAGCCAATGAAGCAAAGACCAATTTCCTTGCAAATATGTCCCATGACTTTAGGACACCTATGAATGCAATAACCGGTTTTAATCTTCTCATTGCCAAAAACTCAGATGATCCTGTAAAGGTAAGGGAATACACTCATAAAATTTCCCTTGCCTGTCAGAATCTTCTTTCTCTTCTTAATGATGTTCTTGATATGAGTAAGATTGAAAGCGGAAAGACAAATCTTACCATGAATGAATTTGCTCTTGGACTTCTTCTTGAAGAAGTCAATTCTGTTATAGCATTTCAGGCAAAGGGTAAGCAGCAGGACTATCAGGTTCATGCGGAAGGAATACAGCATGATACCTTTATAGGTGATAAGCAGAGAATAAATGAGATACTGGTTAATATTCTTGGAAACTCAGTAAAATATACTCAAAATGGTGGAAAAATTGATTTCACTATAAATGAAAGTGCTTCAATGACAGAAGGCTATCAGAATATCACATTTATAATAAAAGACAATGGCCTTGGTATGAGTGAAGAATTCCAGAATAAAATATTCGAAGCCTTTAGCAGAGAAGAAAAAGATACCACAAAGAGTATTCAGGGTACCGGTCTTGGAATGGCCATTACCAAGAACCTCATAGAGCTCATGGGCGGAAGCATAAGCGTCAAGAGTAAGGAGGGTGAAGGCTCTACATTTACAGTTAATCTTAGACTTCAGGTAGTAATCAAGAGACAGGACGATGTATGGTCAAGGCATGGAATTAATAGAATCCTTATAGTGGACGAAAATAAGGATGAATGTGACATGATTACAAAGTCCATGGATGGAACCGGTGTTGAAACAATGCTAGCAACCTCAAGTCATAGTGCAATACACCTTATTGATGTAAGTAATGAAGATCACAAGAGCATAGATCTGGTGCTGATAGATTCTCTTATACACAAGCAGGATCCTGTAAGTGTTATAGAGAAGATCAGAAGAATGTATCCTCAAAATCCTAAATACATAATCCTTATGTCTGAAGACTGGAGTGATATAGAAGATGAAGCAAGGGCAGCAGGTGTTGACAACTTTATGCAAAAGCCTTTCTTCAGGTCCACCTTTAAGCAGATAGTTGAAGAACTGGGAGTAAATGCAGGAATAGTGGAACAGGAGGAAAAACTTCCTCTCGAAGGACTAAGATTTTTGGCAGCCGAGGATAATGAAATCAATGCAGATATTCTCATTGAGCTTATGGAGATGGAAGGTGCCACTGTAGAACTTGGAGAGAACGGACAAATTGCTGTAGATATGTTTAAAAACTCAGAAATAGGTTATTATAATATGGTACTGACAGATATCCAGATGCCTGTTATGAATGGATATGAAACAGCCAGGGCCATTAGAGAGCTTGATAGAGAAGATGCAGCGACTATACCTATTATAGCCATGACGGCCAATGCCTATGCTGATGATGTACAAAAAGCTTTTGATGCAGGAATGAATGCCCATGTTGCCAAGCCAATAGACATAAAGGTCATGGAGAAAGCAATCAGGGAACAACTGTCAAATAGCAAGAAATAAATAAAAGCAAAGCTGGAGGTAATATAATGATCAACACAAAAGAGATATCTAAGGATATTTGGTGGATAGGAGGAAGCGACAGAAGACTGGATCTTTTCGAAAATCTTTTTCCTCTGCCAAATGGTGTATCCTATAACAGTTTTCTTGTAATGGATGAAAAAACAGTCCTGTTTGATACGGCAGATGAAACAATTGCAGAACAGTTTATGGAAAATCTTCAGGGAGTTTTGGGAGAAAGAAAGCTGGAATATCTTGTAATTCTTCACATGGAACCGGATCACTGCTCACAAATAGCCAATGTTGCAGCCCTTTATCCTGATATAACAATAGTAAGTAATGCCAGAACTTTTACATTTATAGATCAGTTTTTTCCGGGACTTAAAAGTATTAAAAGGCAGGAAATAAAGGATGGAGAGAGCTTTAGCAGTGGAAAGCATACATTTACCTTTATGAATGCGCCTATGGTACACTGGCCGGAGGTAATGTTTGCTTACGATGACAACAGTAAAGCCTTATTTACTGCAGATGCTTTTGGAACCTTTGGGGCACTGGATTCAGGAATATTTGCGGATGAATATGATTTTGAAAAAAAATATCTTGATGATGCAAGAAGGTACTACTCAAATATTGTAGGAAAATACGGTGTACAGGTTCAGGGAGTTTTAAAGAAAGCGCAGGAACTTGATATTCAGATGCTTTGTCCTCTCCATGGTCCTATATGGAGAGAAAACATAGAATGGTTCATAAATAAATACAATTTATGGTCAACCTATGAAGCTGAGGATGATGAAACTGTACTTATTTACGGAAGTATGTATGGACATACAAAGAGTGCTGCAGAAAAAGTAGCTAGTCTTATACGAGAAAAAAGCGGTAAACAGGTTAGCGTTTACGATGCATCAAAGACAGATACTTCAAACCTTATATCTGAGGTTTGGAGATGCAAGAGAATAGTGATATTTTGCCCAACCTATAATGGTGGTATTTACCCACCAATTGAGTGCTTTATCAATGATATGTTATCTCTCGGTGTAAGAAACAGATCTTTTGCCCTTGCACAAAACGGAACCTGGGGACCTATATCTGCAAAGCTCATGGGTGATAAATTGAGCACTCTTAAAAATGTAAGCATTTCAGAAAACATACTGACTATAAAGAGCGCACTGCATGAAAGTGATAACGAGCAGATAAACGCATTTGTTGATGCAGTAGCAGCTATGTAAAGGATAAGAGTATGAGAGAAAACTGTCATACCCCAAAAAACAGTATCATAAAGGCAGCGGTTGTAATGATCGCTGCCATATTTTTTATAATAATGAATCCTCAGGTAGTGGCATTTGCGGGGAATTACACAGTATCTATAAATCAATGTGTAATTCAGGCAACCGATGTTTTGATACAGGTGGAAGCAGGAAGTATACCTGCAAGTGACGATGGTATGTTTCACCTTATTGCCCAGGAAGTATATGAAGGAGGCGTCACAGGAACAGAAATTGGAAGTGCGGAAGCTGCCCAAAGGGTTGATTTCGTATTCCCTTTAAATAAAGACACTTCAGAATCACGTCTATACCAGAAATTTGTTATTGCAGTGGTTCAAAACGGGACTCTTGTACAGGCTTCAAAAGCCAGATACATTACAAATCCTGAGGGATGTTCTAATCATACCCAGGCTAGAAATGACAATGGCAAAAAAGGTATCATGCCTGCAGCAGTCAGACTTCATAGCCCGGATTTATCTGATCTTGCTGTAGATCAGTGTACCTATAATGTTCCAATCGGAAATCTTTGTAATACCACAAGCGGACCTGTAATTGAATATACCTATAATGATAAAAAATACTATTTTAACAGTGCAATAGTAGGAGAATATGATTCACTGGTTCCTCAGATGAATTCAAGGGGAATACAGCTGACCCTTATTATCCTTAATAATAAGACAGAAGATGAAAGCCTATTGCATCCCCTTGCAAGAAACGGTGTAAGATCCAACTATTATGCCTTTAACACAACAGATAAAGAAGGGGTTGAACGACTTGAAGCCATAGCAACATTTTTGGCTAACAGATATTCGGGAACGGGGCATGGAACTGTTGATAACTGGATAATAGGTAATGAACTTAACTGCAGGGCAGATTGGCATTATCTTCCGGATATTGGTCTGTCAGCAGTTGTTACAGAGTATGCCAATTCCTTTAGAATTTTTTATTCGGCAATAAAAAGCGTAAATGCCAATGCAAGGGTGTACATATCTCTTGAGCAGGAATGGAACGCAGTAAGATATCCATCAAGGGCTTATACGTCCAAAAGCTATCTGGATAAATTTAATAGTATTATTAAAGAAGAAGGGGATATATACTGGGATCTGGCATATCATCCATATAATATGCCAATGTATTCCATATCACCATGGTCCGGTGGAACTACCACAACTCACAGTGTAAATACTTCTTATATTTCAATGAATAACATTGATGTACTTACAGATTATATGTGCAGAGATACTTTTCTTTCGCCAAACGGAGAAGTTAGGAGTATACTTTTAAGTGAACAGGGATATACATCAATATATGGGGAAGAGCTACAGGCAGCAGCAATTGTTTACGGATATCTGCAGTCAATGAAAAATCAGCACATTGATGGTTTCATACTTGCAAGACAAATGGATGACAGTAGCGAGATGACAGTTAAGCTATCTCTTGGTATTCAGGACATTTATGGAAATCATAAGCTTGGATATGACTATTATAAATATATTGATAGTGCAAATGCACAGGCATACATAGATTCAGCAGCATCAATTATTGGAGTTTCTGATATGGAGCCACTCTTTATTTACAGATAACATATGCGGAGGAAAATTGTTTATGAGAGAGAAAAAATGGGTAAAGCGTGTACTTACTGTGATACTTGGAGGAATTGCGGCAGCAGTTCTTTCAACCGGAGTTATATCTGCAACAGGACTTTCAAAGATAGCAGCAGTAGAGGCTGCCGACAGAACTGTTACTTTTAATTCAGTAACCATTCAGGGAGAAAATGTTGTAGCAAATGTAAGTTGTTCATCACTTCCATCCAGTGACGATGGTAAGTTCTATTTATATGCCGACCAGGTATATCAGGACGGTTGTACCGGAGAAATTGTGGCATCTGCAGACAGAGCGGAATCAGCTCAGTTTGTTTTTCCTCTTAATTTAAATACAGCATCTTCCAATCTTTCCAAGAAATTTATTGTAGCCGTAAAACGTGGCGGCTCCATGGTCCAGGTAAGTAATGAGCATTATATTACTAATCCTGAGGCAGTAGCTACACATACAGTAGCAAGAAATGATCACGGAATAAAGGGAATTCTTCCGGATCAGTCCAAGGTTGGAACAACAGAACTTCAGGAACTTGGAGTTCAGCAGGCTATTTATAATATGTATCTTGAAAATCTTTGCGGACCTACTACAAATGATTATTACCCAACAATAGATTTTGCTTATGAAGGTCAAAACTATCAGTTTAACGGAGCCATAGTTAATGAATATGATACCCTGGTAACAAAGTGGAATTCCATGGGTATTCAGGTAACAATGGTAATTTTGAATACACAGAACAGTACCAATTCTGCAGCTGCAGATCTTATTCATCCGGACTCACAGGATGGTCATGATTGCCCGGGATATGCCTTTAATACAGATAATGCGGCAGGAACACAGCATTTGAAAGCTATTGCAGCTTTTCTTGGTGAGAGATATTCAGGAACAGGTCATGGAACAATTGATAACTGGATTGTCGGTAATGAAGTTAATGCAAGAACCGAGTGGTATTATCTTTCATCATCAAATCTTGATGTTAATGTAAGCAGCTATGTTAAAGCTTTTAGAATTTTCTACAATGGTTTCAAGAGTCAGAATGGTAATGCAAATATTTATAATTCAATTGATCAGGAATGGAATAGAAAATCAAATCCGGGAAGCTTTTTAAGTAAGGATTATCTTGACAGATTTAATTATTATATTTTGCGTGAAGGTAATATAGACTGGGATCTGTCATTCCATCCATATAATGCACCTCTTTTTGACCCTTATGCCTGGAAGGGACAGGCACAGTATCTTTCAACAAGCATTACTACACCATATATTACAATGCAGAATTTAAATATTCTTGTAGAGTATATGCATAATGCAGAATTTCTTGCACCAAACGGACAGTGTAGAAGAATCTCTTTGGCTGAACTTGGTTATACCTCTGAATTTGGAGAACAGTATCAGAATGCTTCCATAATTTATGCATATCTTATGGCTACAACCTATCCGGAGGTTGATGCATTTATGTTATTCAGAGAGACAGACAATGCTCATGAAATGGAGTCACATCTTGCCCTTGGTCTTAATAATGTAGACGGGTCACATAAATCCTCCTTCTATGTATATAAAGCCCTTGGCACATCAAATCAGCAGACATATTTGAATGAGGCATCTGCAACTATAGGAACAGATATACAGGCTCTTGTTAACAGCAGGACATTCCTTACCCGAGGTGGATGGTTCTTAAATGATTAATTATTTAGAAAAAAGTTTGCTTTATTGGTTTAATATGGTAAAGTAAATGGGATAGAATTATTCTAAGGAGAGTATGGAATGTACATTACATGTTTAGATCTTGAAGGCGTATTGGTACCGGAAATTTGGATTGCTTTTGCAGAGGCTAGTGGAATACCTGAACTTAAGAGGACTACAAGAGATGAGCCTGATTATGATAAGCTTATGAAATGGCGTATTGGAATCCTTAAGGAACATGGTCTTGGACTTAAGGAAATTCAGGAAACTATAGAAAAGATTGATCCGCTTCCTGGAGCAAAAGAGTTTTTGGATGAACTTAGAAGCTTTACTCAGGTAATAATTATAAGTGATACCTTTACTCAGTTTGCGACACCTCTTATGAAAAAACTGGGCTGGCCTACAATATTCTGTAACAGTCTTGAAGTTGCGGATAATGGAGAAATCACAGGCTTTAAGATGAGAATTGAAAATTCCAAGCTCACTACAGTTAAGGCGCTGCAGTCAATTGGATATGAAACTATTGCCAGTGGTGACAGCTATAACGACCTTGGAATGATACAGGCAAGTAAGGCGGGATTTTTATTTAAGAGTACAGACAAAATTAAGGCTGACTATCCTGAGCTCCCTGCATTTGAAACCTATGATGAACTAATGGCTGCCATAAAGAAAGCAATGGATTAAAGAATATATGGAACTTTGGTGTTTTTTAACATCAAAGTTCTATTTTTTTTATAAATGCCCAAAACAATGTATGCTAAAATAAATATATGATATAACGTAAAAAACTAATTGTGGAGATAGCATGAAAACAAGATTTTGGGTATTTTTAATATTACTGAGCTTAATATCAAGCCTTGTGGCATGTAATAAATCCGGCAATGATACAGCATTACAGGATGCTTCTGATGCTGAGAAGAAAACCATAGTTGTCGCTGCCAGAAGTGGCACTCAGGCTAAAGTTATAGAAAATGTAAAGTCAGATTTTGAAAAGGACAATAACTGCATAGTTGAGGTAGTTCCGATGGAAGCGGAAGAACTTTACAACTCTGTGGTAATAGATTCCACAAATGAAACCGCCTACTATGATCTTTGTATGATAGATGATCCCAACATGCCTTTATATATGCAGACCGGGGTACTGTTAAATTTAACTGCGCAGGGATATAAGGATGACAGTGATTTTTTGGAGAAATGCATGAATCTCGGAAAAAATCCTTATGCTCTCGGGGCAACCTATGCTGTGCCCTTTAATGGAAATGTACAGCTTCTATTTTATAATGAATCCCTTTTAAATGAACTTGGATATAGTGAAATAACAAGCTGGCAGGATGTTCTTGAGATGTCAAGGGCAGCAGCCGCAAAAGGCAAAAAAGGCTTTATGATAAGAGGTCAGAGCGGAAACCCGATAGTATCTGATTTTTTACCTATATTGTGGGCTTTTGGCGGAGAAATAATGGATGATGAAAACACTATTCTCATAGACTCTGGGGAAAGCAGAAAAGCTCTTGAGTTTTATCTGGAACTTTTAGAAACAGGTGAAAATGCTGATAAAGAGGCAATTGTGGAATCAATAACAAATGGTGATGCCCTGTTTGCTCTTGGATGGCCGTCCTGGTTTATTGATGCAGATGGAGCTAAGGCTTCCTATGTTCAGATTCCGGGGTGTGAGGCTGAAGGAATGCATGAGAATGCCACAGGAGAAATAGGCAATTGGCTCATGGGTGTAACAGTTAATTCAGGCAAAAAAGAGCTTGCCATTCGCCTTCTGGAATACCTTACAAGTGCTGATGTGCAACAAAATTCCATAGAAAATGGCGGAATTCCCACAAGAAAAAGTATTTTAAAGAATACTAAGCTCAGAGAGCAGTATCCGTATTTTGAAACAATATACGAAGGAACCCAGAACTCAAGAGTAAGGCCAAGAACAGTCAAATGGTCTGAAATAGAAAAAGTTTTTGGAGCTCAGTTATATCATTGTATAAAAGGTGATAAAACTGTAGATGAAACAATAACGGATTCTCAAAAAGAGCTGGAAGAGTTAATGAAAGATGTTATAAATTAATTAAAAAATCGAGGTGACGTGATTCGAACACGAATCGCATAATACAAAACTATAAAAATGGAGGTTTGACGGCATCGACTAAATATTTGGTCAAACCTCTGGTCAAACACTATTTCTATTTTTTTCTACTCATCCCTTTATATAAAGGTTACATTTTAAGTATAAACAACATCATTATTAATCCCAATCTGAAAGAAAATATAACAGCACTAGTAATCAAGTATTTTTTTTCTAAGGTTCATTATGAGCATTTTCTCATTTACAAAATCTTTCTGTGAATAATTTTTCAAAACTCATTAACAATATTTTAAATAAACTTATTGCTTCTCATATAAAATTATTTGGGATTAAAGAGGAATACAAATCTTTTAGCAATTGCGTAATATATGAATGCTATGAAAAACTCGCAATATCATGTAGAATTGGTATTGAGAGTTTTTTACATTAATATAGCAGGTAATATTAACCATATGCAAAATGATACTATTAAAATTGGAATC
>JAILBM010000009.1 GCA_024680925.1 Butyrivibrio sp. | reverse complement strand
TAAAGAATCCTTCCTCATCAAGTCCCATTTCATATTTACCAACGTCTGTTCCCTTTGCTATACCAGTATTAAGAGCAATAATATCATTTTCTGTAAAGAGATTATTGGAAATGCTTATTACATTGTATCCTGTTACAGACTGCTCTGATCCGTTGTATTCCTTTTCACCTATATTACCTTCTATTGTTACAACAACTTCTTCAACAGGGTTAATAACAAGCGTTCCCGGAGTTACTACAAAGGTTACAGAATAATCTGTTTTATTATTGGTAAAGTCTTCCACACTAAGAGCCATTGTATAGGTATCTGCATCAGTTCCGCTTGCTGTTGCTACCTCTGCATCCTGTGCCGGGCCTGTAAACATATCTGTTGTATAAGGAACGGCTATTCCTTCAGGATTTTTAATTTCTACTGAATATCCTGATACAGACTGTTTTTGTCCATTATAAGTAACTTCATCGCTTTTTCCTGTAATCTTTACAATAATTTCTTTACTTCCAACTATTGTAAGCTTTCCATCCTCTACCAGTTTAAATGTTACATTGTAATTGGAATTTGTATTTGTAAACTTGGTTATGTCAATACCCATCGGATATTCATTAACAGCTGTTCCGGTTGCCTTCTTATTTCCTGTATAAGTAATATAATCTTCTTTATACTTATAATCAGCACCAAGTGAATCATCACCGGATATAGCTACTGTATATCCTTCAACAGAATGTTCTGCTCCATCGTAGTTAACTGTTTCTTTATTACCAGTAATATTTACAGTTATTTCTCTAGGATTAACTGTAAGGGTACCCATATTCCAGGTCGTAATTGTATAATCAGATTCAAGTGCTTTGTCCCAAACAATCTTATCGTATGTATTTTCAACACTACCTACATCTGTAATTGTACCGGTATTGGCATTTATATAAGCACTCTCACCATCTGCAAAGCCGGTAATTGAATTGCCTTCACTTTGTGTAAGTGGTGTACCATCATAATATTTTTCAGCTGATCCTGTTGTAAGGGTAAGCTCTCTTGGTGTGATTTTTACAAAACCGTTTGATACTTTAAATGCTACATCAAAGCTCTTTGCATACTCAGCTTTTACAGAGAACATTCCCTTAAGTATAAGGTCAACATTTCCTACATGAGTTAAGGATACTGTGGAATTTGTTCCGTTAAACTGAATATACTCTTCAAGGAAACTTTCATCTGAAATACTGGTAACTGTATATCCTGCTGTATGCTCATTTCCGTCATAAACAGTTGTGATCTGGTCACCGGCAATGGTTACTGTAATACCTTTTTTAGTAACCGTTAATGTACCCGGTACATAAGTGATCTTATAATACTCAC
Source organism: Butyrivibrio sp. (assembly GCA_024680925.1). GTDB lineage: Bacteria > Bacillota > Clostridia > Lachnospirales > Lachnospiraceae > Butyrivibrio. The sequence goes on along the minus strand of JAILBM010000009.1, from coordinate 5,615 downwards.
TGCTTGCTCCGCCGATAACTGCATTCTTAGGAACTGTAGAACTGCTGCCGCCTTCTGTCTGGCTTCCGTCATATTCTATACTACTAAGTGCATGTCCTCTTACAAGCCCCAGAACTGATGCATCTTGGGCACCTTCACTGTAAAGAGGTGTTCCGTCATAAGCTTTAGTTTTGTTCTTGGCTGTAATTGTAAGGTTTTTCTGAAGATATACATATCTGTATATTGTTCCTTTCTTAAAGGTTACTGTATTACTTACTTCGTTTGTTCCATCGGTAGTCTTATAATAGGAATAGCCATTCACACTTGTATTTATATGGTATGCATTTCCGGGCTTTCCTATCTCTGTTACCTGATCGGCACCAACAATTGCATTTCCATCCATATCCAGATAATTAACAATTATCTTACCGGATGCGTAGGTATGATACAGGAATACAATTATATTTTCACCTGTAGTAAATTCATAAGTAATTACGTCCTGTTCAGGATAATAATCATCTGTTGCATAATCCGGATAATTAGTCATCATATACTGCTTATCTACTGCAACCGCTGCCTCTGTAACACTTATAAAACTGCCGGATAAAGTCTTGGTCTTAGGTGCAGCCACTTCAACAGAATGATTCTCATAGACCAGATACTTAACTGTATAAGTAATCTCCGCAGGTTTTAAAGTATAGACAAATGTAATTACATTATTCTCATAATCAAGGGTTAGACTCTTTTCGCTTGCATCAGGAAGCATTCCTGTTACTGATACAGGTTTTTCTTTAACAACATCACCCTTCTGGTATACAGGAGACTCCACAATTCTGTCTTCCGCTACCGGATTTCCTTCTTCATCAACATACTTAACAGTATAGCTTATTGGTTTTTGATGCCAGCTTGCATAAACTGTAGTATTTTCTGTTAATGGTTTTGAGAAATCGTATGGTGTTTGATAAGTAGTATCTGTATACCAGCCTGCAAATTCAAATCCTGTATGTCCTGCAGGAGTTATAGACTCTGCACATTTACCATATTCACAGCTATCTGTCTTAATAACTTCTTCTGTTCCTGAAAATGCATCCACAAAGGTAATGGTTCTTTCAGGAAGCTGCCAGTTTGCATAAAGAGCAAGACCTGAAGGCATCTTCTTATTACCTTCATACTTTGCTTCATGAAGAGAATCTGTATACCAGCCAAGCCAGGTAGCATCTTCTACAGGAGGCTCCGGTTTATTATCTTCAAGATATGTTTCAATACTTGAGTTAAAGGTAACACTATATGTAGCTATTAAAGTTCCGTCATAATCATAAAATGTAAGTGGATATTCTGTTGCATTATAATAGAAATCTGCTTTAAGACCATCCCAGGTATGGTCGCCAAACTCATACCCATTTGTAAATTCAGCCTTATATTTTGTATATCCTACTATTTCATAAAAATCTGCATCATAATATAAAAAGTTAAACTTTACTTTCAAGGATTTATATAATCCATAAGTCTTGCCAAACTTAGTAACAGTCTCTTCACCATCATAATTTTCCAGCCAGTAATTTAAGGTTTGAACATTATCAGTTACATAGTCAAATGCATAAACTTCTTTGTTACCTGATGGCATTGTATCTATATTTACAAACTTATCATCATTATCAGTGGTAAAATTCCACGCATAATCAGGATAAGGCTTGTTAAACGTGTTATACCATAGCGCCGTAATATTGGAACCATATTTTGCAGTCAGGCTAGCTCGTCCACTTACTTTCTTCTCGGTAAAAGTTCTATTCCAACTACTATATTTATACCACACACCCTTCCATGTAATGGTATAAACATTTCTGCTATATCTTACTGTTATAACAGTAGTTCCGTCTGCTTTTATGGTCTCAGTTGTAGAATCCTTAAATGTGAAGTTAGTCCTATCAAGAGCTGACGGTGTCGAATCAGTTGCTTTCTTTGTAACAGATGTGCCTGTGACTGCCTGTTCAACCTTGCTGGTAAGGAATGAATATCCGTTATCATCTGCATTTTCAATAAGATATACTACTGTATAATTAACTTTCTGTGCAGTCCATTTAGCATAAATTGTAGTATCTGCTTCAAGGACAAAGCTGGCTTCAGCTTTCTGTGTGCAACCTTCATCGGTATACCAGCCTTCAAACTTATAGCCGGCTCTTTCCGGAGTTGCAGCTGTAAGATTTATGGTTGCACCATACTGATCTGTTACAGATTCTATATAGCTGCCGCCGTTTGTTTCATAATGAAGAGTATAGTGTGCTCTTGTATAGTAAACATGGACTTCCTGTCCGGCTTCTGTTATGGTAACTGTTTCTGTTTTTTCAAAAACACCACCCTCAATGTCTTTAACATTTGCAGTTATATTAGCACCAACTATTGTCTGATATTCTGCACGATCAACCTCTGAATATCCTTCTCCATCGAGGTCTTTTAACATATATACTGCATAATAATTTATTTCATAAGGAATATACTTAACTCCCAGTGCAGGAAGAATACCAATGTAAACTGAACCTTCCTGTACAATATCCATGGTATCAAGATTAGCATCAATATAATCCTGTGTAATCTGTTTATAACTTTCTGTCGGATAATAAACAGGATGTTCTGCATCCACTTCAGAGCCTACCGCTATATCTGTAGGTGACATAATAGTTGCAGGAAGATTGTTTTTTTCTACCTGCTGAGTAGAATTATCAAATATAACCTTCTCACCACTGGATGGATTAATATAGTAATAATTAACAGTTGCCTGGAAGATTTTTATCTCTTCAAGTAATGCTGTAAGAGTAAAGCTTTCAGTAACTTTATATCCATCATTTACTGCTTCTCCATCCTTTTCCCAGCCTCTAAAGAAATATCCGGCTTTAAAAGGTTTCTCAGGTAATGACAATGCATTGTCATCATCTGTATATACCTGCTCAGCATAGGTTGTTCCATCCACAAGATAAGTAACTGTATATTCTGTAGTTACTTCTTCCTCATCCGGAAGTTCTGTGGTCTGTTCAAAAATGGCATTAACCTTTAATGCTGCGGTAACGATTGAATCAGCTGTAATTGTATTAGCTTCTTCATCTTCCCAGCGAAGGAATGTAAATCCATCCTTTACAGGGTCCTCAGGCATTGTCCCTATGGCAGTATCCTTTGTAACATCCATTGTGGCATATTCTTCGTCATCAACATAGAATGTTACCTTATAGGTATCTGCATTTGTTTCTTCGTCGATGGTACCTGATCCGGAACCGGCATTTAATATAATGTCGCCTTCGGATTCATTTTCGACTTTTTCACCATCTGTCTGCAGAGTTTCTTCAGGCAGAGTATCGCCTTCGGCGAAGGTCTTAATGGAAGTGATATCGCTACCAAAACTGGTAACGACCATGGCTAAGGTAAGCAGCCATGCAAAGATTTTAGAAGTCGTGTTTCTCATAAGCAATTCCCCTCTCTCATTGTTTATGTTAACAGTTTCCTAAAAAGTAAGACTTAGATGTAATTGAAACGGTGCATTCATAGTTTACAGAACTATGAGTTTGTAGTTACACGGCTCTTTTTCGAATAAAAAAGAGCCTTTGAACGGTCTCAAAAACAAGACCAAATCAAGGCTCAGATGGTGCGGGCGTTCCTTAGATTATTTCTTGATTTTAATATAAAATAGCAAATTTATATTATCAATAAACCTTGTATGAAATGCCCTTTTAATGTCATGAAATAAATTTTCAAACTATATAACAATCATTATCAAAAGGCTTTTAAAAGCCTTTTAAATCTGAAATTTTATTTCACATATATTTGATTTTCTCTGTAATTATGCTTTTTCAGCTACTTCTTTTGCTCTGTCAAGTGCATCATCAATGTGCTTGCAGAAATTCTCTTTTCCAACCTTCTCAACAAAACCATCCTTGATCATTGTTCTCATAGGCTGGTCATTAACATGAGAGAATATAAGTGTGATGCCCTTTTTGGCACATCTGTCCTGTAAAGCTTCCAGGGATCGCATTGCTGTAACATCAAGCGCCGGTACTCCACGCATACGAATAACCAGGGCTTTGGTAAAGTCTTTGACTGTAATATCTGCAAGTCGGTCAGCTACACCGAAAAACATCGGTCCACTGATTTCGTATACACGAACTGCCTTTGGAATCTGACGAAGTCCTATAGCATCAGGATCGTTTTCTTCATCAAAATACTTCCATCCCTTTATATCTGTCTCTTCACTCATTCGCTTCATAAATAAGAGTCCTGCAAGAAGAAGACCGATTTCAATTGCTACTACAAGGTCAAATACAACTGTAAGAACAAACGTAATTACAAGCACGATAATATCGCTTTTTGGAGCTGTCTTGCACAGGTGCACAAAAGCTCTCCACTGGCACATATTATAGGCAACCATAAAGAGAATAGCTGCAATGGTCGGCATTGGAATAAGTGCTGCGTAAGGCATAAGTACTACCAGTACCAGCACAAGCACAATTGCATGAACCATGCCGGCTATAGGTGTTTTACCACCATTTTTGATATTGGCTGCTGTACGGGCAATCGCGCCTGTTGCAGGAATACCACCAAATAATGCTGATGCCATATTTCCGGCTCCCTGAGCCACAAGTTCCATATTGGAACGGTGTCTTGAGCCAATCATACCATCAGCTACAACACAGGATAAAAGAGATTCAATGGCTGCAAGGATGGCAATTGTAAATGCATCAGGTATTACAGCCTGAATTGACGCAAAAGAAACTTCAGGCAATGTAAATGTTGGAAGCTTACCGCTTATAGTATAAAGGTCTCCGATTGTATTAACCTCCATACCAATACCTTTAACCATTATTATTCCTACTATTACAGCAATCAACGATCCCGGTATTTTCTGATTGATATATGGCCAGATAATAAGAACCGCAAGACATACAAGACCAACTATCATAGCCTGTATATTTATAGTAGAAAAGTTATTAACAACAGCCAAAACCTTTTCTGTAGTTTCTATGGTTGTGGTTCCGGCAGGATATGTAAGTCCAAAGAAATCCTTGAGCTGACCTATTACAATGGTAACAGCGATACCTGCAGTAAAACCTGTAGTTATTGTATAAGGAATAAATTTGATAAGACTTCCAAGCTTTAAAAGTCCCATAATAATAAGAATAATTCCTGCCAATATTGTTGCAAGGGCAAGACCTGACATGCCGTTTTTGGCAACTATTCCGGCTACGATTGTAGCAAATGCCGCTGTCGGTCCCGCAATCTGAACTCTGCTGCCTCCAAGAAGAGAAATAATAAATCCTGCTACAATAGCAGTATAAAGACCCTCCTCAGGTCCTACGCCTGAAGCCAGTGCCAGGGCTATAGATAAAGGAAGTGCTATAATCGCTACAATGATACCTGCGATCAAGTCCTTAACAAATTGCTCTTTGGTATAGCCTTTAAGAGCAGTGAACAACATTGGTTTTAGTTTTTCATGATCCATCTTAAAATTCCCACCTGTAATTATAAAAATTTTATAAACAAAATAACCGAACAAGATTTTACGCCTATATAAACGTTTTTTCAATATCCATCTGTATAAAAAAAGATAGGGATTATAGGCTTTTCTTTGTATAAGTTTTCAATGCTTTCAATTA
>JAILBM010000003.1 GCA_024680925.1 Butyrivibrio sp. | reverse complement strand
TCCGGACTGCTCACCAATCACTTCAATCCCAAGCTTTTCCATTTCTGCAAAGTCCGAATAAATGCTTTTTCGCTCTGCGGTCACATCATATTTGGCCAATTCCTGCATAATTTGTGACATGGTAAGATGATGATCGTCGTCAGTTTTTTCCTGCATGATTTTCATAAGATAGTAAAGCTTTAATTTCTGATTAGCTCCCTTTGACATAAGAACCTCCAACACTTAAATATATTCCCCAATATGTATTATAGACGTTTATGTAATATTTCGTCTACTTTAGACAATTTTCTCAAATAATTTACAAGTAAGAAATACAATTTTGATATAATAACAATCATCAAAGTTCGTATTTACATTTATTACACTTATCTCACTTTATTACAAAACCCGCAGCAAGTACGGATTTCGTAAGAACATGATTCAAGAGGCAAATAGACCCTGCAACGTTAGTCGCCTTCAAATGGCCTATTTGCATGCCTTTTGGAGCAAAGCGACAAAAAGTCATACTTTTTTGTTATTTTATTATATAAAGTTCCCTAAGGAGTACTGTTATGGAACGGTCCGTTTTCAGAAAATTATTTGTTATATTTTATATTCTTATAATTTTAATCTTTGTGGGCCTGGGATTTTGCTACACCAACGAAGCCGGTGATCAGCTTTATGAAAATCTGCAAGATTTAAACAGTGGCTGGACTGTAAATGGTGAAAGTATAACCTTCCCATATGTAAACAAGGATAATTTTGTTATCAGTAATACATTACCTCAGGTATATGGCGATCAGATACTGGTAATAAAATCTTATTTTGACTATTTTGAAGCATATATAGATGGCGAGCTTATAATTGCCTCAGAAGATAGCAAGCTGTTTGATATCGGTACAGATGTGGGAAATAAAGAGATATGGATACCTCTTGAAGCCGATTATAGCAATAAAGAAATAACGGTCAGGATCATTCCCCAAAAGTCTCTATATACTTTAGAGCTCGCAGGCGCTTTTATAACAACAAGATCTGCCTATAGTTTAATACAGCTAAGGAGCAACGTACCTTCCGTTGTTTTATTCATTTTATTTACAGTTACAGGAATACTGGAAATTATAATTTCCCTGTTCTTCATATTCAAAAACACTAAACTCATCCGGGCTTTTTCCTTTGAAGCTCTACTTTATGCAGGTCTTTTTTCTGTTGCCGCAGCTCAATGGATAATAAATGAAACAAGAATTCCTTTCATTATTTTCGGCCATACCACCGGATTTTCTATTTTAAAGGGAATATCTTTTTTGTTGCTTCCTCTCTTGTTTTTGGAAATCTCAAGAGCAATTTTTTCCAGAAAAAATCTGTGGGATATTGTTATAGACAGGATTCTGGCCTTTGCAATTCTCATTGCCTGTTTTCTATGTCTTATGGGAATCATAGACTGGAGTCACCTTAAATATCTGGCTCATGTTATAGATATTATTGTTATTATCATCTGCAGCCATTATTCCTATACAAGCATAAAAGAAGAAAAAAATTCCAAAACACTTAAGGCTATTTCCATTACTAATGCCCTTTTCTTAATAATTGGTGCCCTATCACTTTTTCAATACATCTACAGTTCAAACAAAGATTACATAGCATTTATTATTCTGGATCTGCTTATTTATGTCATGGTTCAGGTGGGACTTATATACAGACGTATAGGCCTTAACGTTAAAGAGCAGGAGGAATTTGCAGAAGCAAAGGTATTTGCCTTCACCGATGAACTTACAAAGCTTGGAAACAGACGATATTTTTATAATGCCATGGAAAAATATGAAAAAGAAAAGCTTTCAAATGATACAACTATTATAGCCATAGATGTAAATCGTTTAAAATACTATAACGATACCTATGGACATGATGCAGGTGATGAGCTTCTTGTTGGCACCGCAGAGTGTATTCAAAAAGCCTTTGACTCAACTTCAAATGCCATCATAAGCAGAATGGGCGGGGACGAATTCGACATCATTATTATAGAAAACGAAAATAATATTATTAGTCGTATTTATAATCTCAAAACTCTCCTTAGTCAATGGAAAGGAAAATATGTTAATGATATCAGCATAGCTATTGGCTATGCCACAATTGAAAAAGATGGACATATGTCCCTTGAAGATCTGGCTAAAATAGCAGATAACCGTATGTATACCGATAAAGCTGAATATTATAAAAAAAGCGGTCTTGATAGAAGAAGTACAAAAAATTAGGGAGCCTTTACAGGCTCCCTAAAAAATTACTATTCTATATTAGTTGTTCTCAGCGATAGCTGCCTGTGCTGGGACAGGCCTGTAACGTACATTTATCACTTAAAGATTGCAGATGCTGTTTTTTTTTCCAATCGGAAGCGTCTTGCTTATATACCTCATTACCGAATACCGGATTCAAATACCAGATAAATGCTCCGTGATCAAAAACAATCTGATCAACGAAATTATCAATCACAGTATCAGGTATCTTAGCCCTGGCA
>JAILBM010000002.1 GCA_024680925.1 Butyrivibrio sp. | reverse complement strand
TGTCTGGCTACCGCTTAGCTGCGTGATTGCAGGCTTAGCTTCCTCAGTTGATGCTTCTGCTGATACATTTGTAGTAGTTTCTGTAGTAGTTGAACTTTCTTTTGTATCCGTTGCCGTAACCTCCTCCTGATTTGAATTTGTACTTCCGCAGGCAGTTGTACCTACAACAACTGACAATGCAAGAAGTGTCGCCATAATCTTCTTTTTCATTTAGTAACCTCCCAATAGAAATTGTTTTTTGCTTTTTTTATTCTAGCAAGATAGGAGGCACTAAAACAAAGTTGTCATAAATTGTAATGTATTTGGCATAAACTGTACATAGGCTGGGGCAATTTAAGCTTTTTTCGTTATGTGCATGAATAATATTGCAAATGAAGAATAAATCCTATAAAAAAATCGTAACAATAAAATCTATATTTTTGTACTTTTTATTTTTTACTATCGTATAAATAAACATAAGAGACATAAATAAAGCAGTCCAAGTGGCGAGCAGCTTCACAAAGGACCAAGCTGAAAATAATCCCGGTATTTACAGCCAACGTGGCAAATAGCTTCACATAGGCCTGGGAATACCGAAGATGAAAGTCTTTTCTATGAGGGGGACGATTGATAAATCTTAAGTGGCTTACGCTTCACGAAAAGTAATTAGATGTTGTCCAAATTTATAAAACACCATCCACAGCAAATGTGACGAACAGTTTCACAGGAGCCGAGGGATGGTGTTTTTATTATTTAAAAATAGAATTTTTGTATTCGAAAAAGTATAATATAAAATAAAAGTAGCTGTACTTTGTATGGCTCTTTAGTTCCGGATAAAGAAAGGGGGAGTGATGGTTTTCTTTATGAAAACATCACACAAAAATTATGCCAATTGTTTCAAAAAATAATGAGAGTTTAAATTCAAGAGACCTGAATGCTATAAAAGCTATGATTAAGCAGTCTCTTGAAGCACATGTTACTTTTTTAAATGAGGACTATGAGAAAAACACTTCAAAGAGTGTAAAAAAGTCTAAGGAAGTTTTGCTAGAAACATTTAAAAATGCAACGGTTGGTGTAGATGCCGCTGTGGATAAAGCAAATAAAAATAAAAAAAATATACAAGCTGACGAATTTATCGATAAATTCTATTCAAATCTTATGGCTGATATTGCCGGTGCACTTAATAAGATAGAAATGTCAAAAGGAGAAACCTCTTATGCTCAAGGATTTATAACGGATTTTGGAATAAAACCGGCAAGGGAGTTTGCAGAATCAAAGTTTCATGTTGAAGATAGTGATGAGGGTTATGATTTTACAGAGAAATCATTTGAGCTTCCAAATAAGCCTATAAAAGGAATTGAAAAAATTAATGATTACAATCCTGATACTGATAGAGTTCAGGTTCTTTATGAAGCACGTTCCGGAAATTCTACCACTTTGGAATCATCGGTGGAAGCTATGAAAGAACAATTGGAAAAAATTTCGGAAAATGACAAAATTGAACGTGATAATGCTGAAAAAAATCTGCAACAAGCATTAAGCTCTACTGCCGGATTACATGCAGGAGGGGAGATGGCAAGAATATATTCTTCAAAGCTTATGAGAAAAGATAATATAAGTTTTGCAGATATGTATGAAGTATTAATAGGGCTTAACAAAACTGTCCGAATAGGGGATAAAGGAGGCGGTACATTTAGAGCTGAAGGAATTATGGCCGGAAAATTATATGGAGTTGGTTCGTTTACTGAATCCAAGGTTGCATATAAAACATTATCAAAGATTGCCAAGTGCATGAATGATATAAGAAAAACAGAAGATCCTGCCTTAAGAAAAACACAGGCAATCTACCTGGCATCATATGCCTATTTGATGACTATCAGCGAGCATCTTTTTTTGGATGGCAATGGAAGAACCTGCAGACTTCTTTCAGATACTATACTTCAAACTTTTGGTTTACCGCCGCACACACCTTTGCCGGATATTAGGGAAGTTTCAAAAACAATTGGAAGAGAAAAAATAGATTTTGATAAGGGTGCACAGATAATTTTTGATGGTGTAAAGCTAAGTAATGATGCACTTCAAAAAGAGAAAGAAGAAACTCAAAAAGAAAAGGAATCTAAGATAGTACAAGATGAGGTAAAACCAATTTCTTTTGAAGCACTTGAATTAAAATCTAACCATAGTGATGATAATAGGATAAATGGTAATCCTGCATTCATGAAAGGTCCGGATCCATTAGAGAAACTAATATCATTAAATGAAGAAAAAAAGACTGATGAAATTAAAAAGAAAGAAAATGTTAAAGGCAGCGCTGATATAAAATATACTAATATGCCTGCTGCTCCTAATCTGAATAATATAACACAGCTAACCTGGTTAAAAAATCTTAGTACGAGGGCGGAAGAGGCTAAAGGACGCCTATTTGACTCAGAAAAGTATAATGAATTCTATAATAATACGATAATTGTTTCAGAGCTTGCCAAGCAGATTGCAAAAAAAAGAGGTTTGTCTATGGGAGAGGATGCAATTATCAACATAAGTAATTTTGATAAGAAAGCCCAGGATGTAATTGGCGCGCATGAAGGCATAATCACTGTTAGACAGGCACAAGAGCGCTATGTAGAAGCATGGAATAAACTTGTAAAGAGTGCACAGGAATATGAAACGTATAAGATCCAGAACCAAGGCTTTACAAGAGATGTAAATGACAAGGCAAAGCATCAGTTAAGGTCCAGGAGTAAGCAGAAGTTCGAGTTGATGGATGAAATTTTTGATCCGGAGAAGAGGACTACTTCTGAAGCAGAGAATAGTAAAGGAATATCAAAGTAGGGATGACCTTTGCCATACAACAAAGACAAAGGACAAAAATCTTTTTGTTCATTTTGTACTTTTTATTTTTCACCATCGTATAAATAAACATAAGAGACATAAATAAAGCAGTCCAAGTGGCGAGCAGCTTCACAAAGGACCAAGCTAAAAATAATCTCGGTATTTACAGCCGACGTGGCAAACAGCTTCACCTAGGCCAGGGGATACCGAAGATGAAAGTCTTTTCTATGAGGGGGACGATTGATAAAGCTCAAGTGGCTTACGCTTCACGAAAAGTAATTAGATGTTGTCCAAATTTTATAAAGCACCATCCACAGCAAATGTGACGAGAGTTTCACAGGAGCCGAGGGATGGTGTTTTTTTGTGTAAAAAATCAAAATGATACTATAAATAAAATGCAAGAATATATAAATGAACTTGAGGATGAAGT
>JAILBM010000043.1 GCA_024680925.1 Butyrivibrio sp. | reverse complement strand
CGTAAGTGGATGAATTTTTTGTTTTATAAAATACTCTGAGATACATATTATCATCCAGGGTTTTATCAAATGACTTACTTGGTTGGAATTCAAATTTAGCGGTACTTGTTGAAGCTTTACAGGTCATACTCCAGTCAGCATCAGATAAAGTCTTTCTCTTTAAAGAAACCTTAGCCTGAATAGATTTGTACGTTATTTCATCAGATCCAACCGGGACTTTTACTACAATATAGTAATCATTAATATTTTTATTTATGATAAAGTGTTGTAAAGTATAGCTTCCATCGTCTTGTAATTGTCCGGTTGCAATAGAATCATATTCATCTTCATAGCCATCTTCATACAACTTAACTGAATATATATCTTCATTATTTGGGTTATTAATTTTGAAATTAACATAACCTTTTGTATATCCTGTTTTTGTTGTAATGGAATCTTCGTCTATTGTAACTGAAGTTGCCTCTACAGCATCTTTTGTTGTAAAGCTTGTTTCTTCGCATATGCAGGTATATTCATTTTTTCTTGATGAGTATGAATATTCACTTGTATATATTGAATAATAATAAGTTGTAGCCGGTTTTAAATTATTTAATGTACAGTAGTAATAATACGCATATTCACGATCATAGTCATAATTATGGTCAACTTCTATATAGGAAGCATAGCTGGTCGGATTGGCTTTCCCTTCAGAGGTACTGTAGTAAATATATGTATTATAGTTAGCTGTATTTGAATAAAATTCAAAATCAGCCTTGTAACTTCCGGGAGTTGCTTTTAAAGTTCCGTCGGCAATAGTAAGAGTTCCTTCAAGATTTAACTCTTCATCTTCAGTGGAATCAGAACTTGAAGCGCTGGAAGCTGCATCGGAAGCTTCAACGGAATCTGAAGCGCCGGAAGCTGCATCGGAAGCTTCATCAGAATTTGAGGTACTCTCTGATGCATCAGAAGAAGACTCTGCATCAGCAGAGCTGCTATCAGTTGAATCTTCGGTATCGGATACTATAATGCTGCTATCGGTAGCAGTGTTATCAGCATCATTATTATCTTCGCTTTCTGACGTAGAATCATTGGAAGCATCTGAAGAACTGATTTCTTCTGTAGATTCGCCGGTTTCTTCGACAGAAATCCCCGTTTCTGCGCTGCCTGTACCGGCATCATCAGACTCTTCATCTAAAATGCTTGCTTCGCTAGCAGCAGCGTTTGAAGAATCCTCATTAGAATTTGCAACAGTGCTTGAAGATGCATAATTTACTGCATCACTTGATTGAACTATGGCTGCTGCATTCCCATAGTCAGAGGCATAGGTCAAAGTTGACGATTGTGAGAACAGCATCGTCACTGCCATAATGCCCGGCAATAATCTTCTTAGTTTGTTTCTCATTTCTTCCCTCCATAACACTAAAAAATGTGATTTAACTGGCTTAATTATAAGCCTTTATTAAAAAAATATAAACAAAAAATGCACAATAAATTAATGAAATATTATTAATTCATTATGCGAAATTGAAAGCTACTGATAACGAGGTTTTCAAGGAAACTAAAATCTTTTTTTAGATTCCGAAAAATTCCGTAAAAAATAGGATGGTTTATGTAAAATACACAAACCATCCTGAAAAAATTTGGGGTCATGCAACCTGGCACCTAGGTTCATTTATTATTTTATTATTGCGTTACTGCCTTAGACGAAATCTTAAAGCTCACAGTCTTCATTCCGCCGTACTGACCTATACCACGGATAGTTACCTTGGCAGTACCAACCTTTTCATTATTTGTATAGGATACAATCTCATAACTGCTGGAATAAAGGGTAGTGGTGTTTTTACCTTGTTTAAAGGTTACCGTCATATCACTGTAGGAAGGCTCAACGGCACCTCCTGCATACTCAAAACTCTTCTTATTAAATACAACCTTCGCCTTGGAAATATCCATGCTCTTATCATAAATCTTGTATTTGGCAGATATACTTCCGGTGTAGTTGGAACCTTCCCTGGCGCTTATGGTTACATAAACATATTCACCGATTTCAGGTACTTCGCTGTCGGCCTCATAAGTAAAGCTCTTATCATAGTCCTTCCCTGCCACCAGCTTTTTGCCGTCTGTATCTGTAATGGTCACCTTGGTCTTCTTATATGCCCCTGACTTTGAGCTGTAAACCACATCAGTTGCAAGGATTGAAAGGGCGGATATATCAGACTCTGTAATTTCAAATGTAGTAGAACACTTACCCTTGTAGCTTCCCTTACCCTTTACAATAACGGTGGCAGTACCGACCTTCTTGTTATTTTTATAAGACACAGTATAATCGGTACCTTTTGTAAGAGTGTTGGAGCTTGAGTCCACCACCGTTACGGAAGGTGTGACGCCGCCCTTTAAATATGTAAGGCTGCCATCCTCATTCACATCCCCATCTATGGTGATTGTGGCATCTTCAATCGACGTCTTTACAGTTGACTTAACTATTTTGTAGGTAACCTTCTTGGTTCCGTAATAATTGCCGATACCTGTAAAGGTTACTGTAGCAGTGCCTATTCCTGAATTGTTGGTAATGGTATAGGTATAATCCGTGCCCTTAACCAGTTCTCCATTGACACCCTTGTAAGTAACTACAGGAACAATATCTGCATCAGCTGTTCCCAAAGGATAGGTATATTTTGAAGCAATTCCGCTGACCTTGGCAGAGGAGATATTCCGGGCAGATTCTGTTAAGGTTACCGTAGTTTCTACGCTGCCACTAAAGTTTCCTATTCCTTCAAGAGTTACACTATATTTTCCTGCATCCGCAAAAGAGGTTGCGCTTCCCGAAGCATATATATAATCAGTCTTGTATTTCAAAGTCTTACCCTTATATATAACAGTAGGTACAAGGCTTTGTGACACATTTCCCTTTTTGTTTGTCTTAACAATAGCAGTTACAGGAATAATCGTAACTTCATCCTCATCGCCAATATCCTTGGAAGCAATACTAAAGTTCTCAACCCACTTACTGCCTGAGCTGTTCTTATAATTACCCTTAAAGCTAATGGTTACAGAAGGCGCCTTTGTATCGGTGGAAGAGGCTGCTTTAGTGTTATTTGCATACTTTAAGCTATAGTCCGTATTAAGAGTCAGAAGAGTATCGTCATAATAAATCTCCACCTTAGGACAAATAGCACTTCCCGTATAAGTATAGCTATCTTCAATTCCCTCCACAGTAATTCCGGACGAACCTGATGCAGCCTTAGTTATAGTAATCTCGTAGCTTGCATTAAGCCCATTTGGGGAAGTGACTGTGATTGTGGCACTTCCTTCCTTCAGAGCCCGTATAGTACAGTAGTTGTAATAGTTATTCAAAATAGAAACTACGGACTCATCACTGCAGGACCAGGATAAATCAATATAATTTATGGAGAAAGGATAAATTGATGCCGTAAGCCTCTTTGTATCGCCTACACTTACTGTTCCCTCATTAGTTTTAAAGTACAGATTGGTAAGAGCTTCTTCAGTATGCCCGGATGGAATATAAAATCCATTCTTAATAATCCAGGTGCCGTCAGCTGATTCAAAATAAGCCCTATATACTTTGGTGCTGTCTATATTTTGAAGATCCTCTTTTGTAAAATAGTATTTATTACCGCCGTTACATTCCAAAGAGATAGTATCTACTACAGATAAATCAGCCGGATCATAAAATTTCACAGTTATAGGTGCTGTTATATTCTTAAAGGTTATATATGAATAACCATTTACAACTGTAGAATCCCTATAAACATTTATAGTTTTAGTTGTCAGCTTATAATATGCTCCCAGATCCTCTGAAACAGGTGTGCTGCTTGAAGCCTGAGCATAAGCATAATAGGACCTATTGCCTGAGTCGTTGAAGTAAAGTCCAAGACGTCCCTTTTTATCTGTAACCTTTATATATATACCGTTAAGATTACCGATATCTCCGTAAATAGAAAAACTGATTGAACTACTTGAAAAATTAACTTCTGACAATTGGAAATTCGAAGTTATGTTATTTCCGTAGGGGTCATAAATGTAAAAAAGATAATTATCCCTAAAAAATTCAATGGCCTCTGTATCCGTAAGAGTACTGTAGATATCACTTATCTGCATCTCAATACCTTTTGAACCAAAGCTAACCGTAAGAGCTCCGTCTTCTGAAGTGCTAAGTGACTGACTTGTCTGGTAAAAAACATCTTCATCAACAGCAAATACCTTATAGGTGGCAAGGGTAGTTACATCATGACTAAATACCATTGGGTACGTGGCAGCATTAGTAAAGGTCCCCTCCCAGGTGCCTTTGTATATATAGTAGGTACTGTCTTGACTATAAAGTGGGAGAGTTGCGCTTATACCATTTATGGTAACTGTAATATCCTCATATCTGCTGTAGCTTTCACATGGCACTTTCAGATAAGGCTCTAAACTTACCTTTGAACCTGTTGTAACGGTAAAATAGCCTCCTTTGATAGCTTTTTTTGAAGAAGAGCTGTCGGAAGACGTAGTAGTAGAACTATAGTTATACCAGGTTACAGTAGCGTATTTCTTGGTTGTCTTGGTAGTTCCGTCAGGGAAAGTAAACTCATATTTAAAATAGTAAGAGGTACTGCTTTTTGGAATAAACTCACTGCCATCGTCTGCGCTAGTAAATACAAGCTTTAACATATGATCACTTACAGTGCCGGTTGCAGATGCAAGAAGCTCATCGGAACTGCCGTCCGGGTAAAGGCTAACCTTTACTGTAGTTTTGTCATCAATCCTGTCACTAAAAAATATTTCATAATAACCAAGCTTATAGTTATAGTCCTCAAAAGTTGTATAGTTAGTATCCCGCTCATATATTAGTAATGTTTTGTCAGATGAGGTTTTGTCATGTATATGTTCACCGCTTATCTTGTAGGTACAATAAAACTGAGAGCCTGTAAAATTTGCCAGTGCAGTATTAAAGGCAGCAGTTCTATTAAATGATACCGTTGCATAAGTGCCAGATTGAACTATAACCTGATCCAGTGAGCCGTATTGTGTACTTCCATCCAAAGACCATAGGGTAATATTCAGACCATTGTCCATGGCATATATTAAGTTTGTACCAAGTAAGGTTGTATAATATTTATCATCTGTATTGTATTGGTAATAAGAATATAAATCCTTTAACCCCGTAATAACAGTATCGTTATTAATATGTACAGCACCACTGTAAATATTTGTGGTTCCATCATAGGTAAGTTCAACATCATAATCCCCGGCTTCAAGGGCTTCACCCAGATAAATAGTAGGTGAAATAAGATATTGATTGCTGGTCAGATCTTTAGAATAATTGCCGGCCTTAAATACGTCTCCATAATCCCCAAGAAAATATCCCGAGTGGGTACTCGGCACAGTATAATAGGTAGAATAAGTTTTTCCATCCTTTTTAAGGCTTATATTTGATACAAGACTCTTATCATATTCTAATGTTTTAACATAAAGCTTTGGAGAAATGGATGTATATGCTGAAGTTGCATAAATATCCACAGCCATTGCATTTGGACTGACAAAGTTTACAGTCTTTTCCAGGGAAAAGAAGACTCTTCCTGTCTGGTCAGTAATTGTAACACTGATATCCTTGGAACAATCCCCCGATATACCCGAAAGTGAAGGGATAGTTAAATAGTAAGGACTTATGCTGTAGCTGAATACCTTTGTTTTAGTTATTTTTTTTGAACTGTATTTTAAATTTACAGTATATGTTCTGTTCTTTACCTGATTGAACTCAATTATAAAAGGATAACCATCTGCAGTTTCGTAATAGGTATCTGCAACTGCAAAACTTGGTTTTGTATTCTGATATTTCAGATCATTTTCAAACATACTCCTTACAGCTTCAGGAACCTTATTTAATAGATCATCGTCCGGTTCCAAATAATTATGATCAAATCCAATTGACGTAAGAGTGCTTATATTACTAAGGTCAGGCATTTGCTCAAAATCATTACCGCTAAATCTAAGTATCCTTATATTTTTTAGTCCCGATAAATCAGGAAGTGCTGATACATCATGATTGGAAAGCCACAGAGTTTCCAGGTTTGTAAGAAGCTCGGCACCGGTAACATCTGAAACTACATCTGTATCAGTTTCAGATAATGAATCTACAATCCTGGTTACCTTCTCAAGGTTTTCAGAAGTAAGCTGGGACTCCTTTGTTATTCCCGCAGCCTCCATTACAAGGGCTCTGAAATTATCATCCGGAAAATCCTTGGCGGAATAAGTTACATTACTCTCTGTTGTAAAAGTCCCTTTTTCATAGGCAATATAAGAACTTGACTCCTCATTTCCTTCTGTGTAATCCTTCCTACCTGAATAAGGACTTATGAGAAGTATATAATCGTATTCCTGATCTGGACTTAATCCGGTTACAGACATACTATATAAAGATTCGTCCTTTATAAGTAAATATCCTCCACTGGTATACTCCGTATCGGAAGTTTTTTTGTAAAAAATATGACAATACAGCTTCTCATTAAAATCTTCTATATAAATAGGACTTGCAGATGCAGCTACATACAAAGATGAAGAAAAAGGTTCAATTGAAATATCATAGTTATCTTCGGTAAATACTTTGCGCTCTGCAGTATATTGATATGTAATCTTCTTAAAATCTTCACCCTTTTCACCGTAAGGAATAGTAATTTCAAAATAATAGTCTGTAACATCATTAAGTATATGAAAGATATCTGATGTATATACCCCTTCATCATCGGGATAATATAATGATTTACTAAGGTCATAGTCTTTATAGCCGCTCTCCTTATGATAAACAGCAAAAGAATATACGGATTCATTATTAGGGTTATTTAACTTGAAGCTAACATAACTATGACCATAGGAGGTATTGGCTGTAAATGAGCTTTCATCAAAGGTTATAGAACTTTCTGTAACAATGTCCTTGGTTGTAAAAGAAGACTCTTCCGTAAGAGCTTCCATTGTAAAATCATCTTCCCTGTAAATGGTATAGTAATAGGTTGTATTTGGAAGCAGTTTCTTTATAAAACCATAATAATGATACTGATAACTATATGTTGTATCCAGCTTCTCATATTTATGCTCAAGCAAAATACCGTTTGTGTAATCTGTTTCTTCATCTGTCCCCGGCTCGGTGCTTATAACCACATAAGCATTATCCGAACTGCTATACTGTGAACCCTTCGAATAAAAACTAATATAAACAGTGTAGTTACTTGGAGTAACTATAAGAGTATTAGTGTCAATTTCAATGTCATATAGAGAACTTTGGAGAGAAACTTCCTCTTCATCTGCAGAAGAGTCCCCTGTGGAACTTGCACTGCTTGATGATTCGCTGCTATAAGAACTTGCAGCATCTGAATTATCTAAGCTGCCTGAAGTGGCAGCATCAGAACTGTTTTCCTCACTATCTGTGCTTTCATTATTAGAACTTGAATTATCAGAGCCGCTGTTACCTGATTCATCTAAGGAGCTACTGCCTGTTGAAGAACTACTGTCCTCAGAAGATTCTTCATTACCTGTGTCTGACCTATCCTGATCTGCATTGTTATTATCTGTTTCTTCATTAATAGAGTCAGAATCCCCTGCCTCTGCTGAGGCATCATCAACAGTTGAATCTTCATCATTATCGGAATTATTGCCTGAACTATCCTCTAAAGACTCTTTTGAAGACTCGCTGGAATTATCTCCCGTAGAATCTGCAGAAGTCTGATCATTTAAGTCTCCATTTGTATTTTCGTTATTGACATCTTCTGAAATCACCTCATCCTCGGAAAGCTCTTCCTCTGATAAATAGTTTTCAGAAGAAGCTGCATTAGAAGAAACTTCCGTAAGTACGCTTATCTCAGAAGCATAAGAGGATAAAGAAAGCTGTGAAAACAGCATGGCAGCAGCCAATATCCCCGGAATAATACGTTTACAAAACCTTTTCATTACTTTTCTCCCCTAAAATCATTGGCCTGCCAAAATGCAGGCTCTTGTAATTCTGTCTAATAATATATCAAGCAATCAAAATCAAGCAGATTTCTTCACCTATGATTGGCATATTCCGGAATAGTATTCTCTTGAAACACGCAATAAATGCCACTTTCTGTAACTTTAGCTGAGAATACATGTGTATTATACGATAAAAAGACCTAATTATAAACAAACAATAAATAAAAAATAAAAAAAATGTAAACTTATAACAGCTCAATAAATAACTAAATATTGATATGAATCACACCTGGTAAGGATTTTGATGACTATGTCTGTTTGA
>JAILBM010000325.1 GCA_024680925.1 Butyrivibrio sp. | reverse complement strand
CCTTCCGTGCTCTCAGGAATAAATATTATTTTTACTGTATAGAACAGTATTCTAAGATCAAAAAGCACCGACCTTTGTGAAATATATATGAGATCAAGCTTTAGTTTATCAAGAGGTGTTGTGTTGTATTTCCCATAAACCTGCGCATAGCCTGTGAGCCCAGCCTTAACCTTTAGTCTCAGTCCGAACTCAGGTATCTCTCTTTCATACTGTTCAGCTATTTCCGGTCTTTCAGGTCTAGGTCCAACCACTGACATATCATTGTTCAATATATTAAAAAGCTGTGGCAGCTCATCGATTCTTAGTTTTCTTATGATTCTGCCAACCGGTGTTATTCTGTCATCATTAACGCTGGCTAGTCTGGCACCTTCTTTCTCAGAATCAACCTTCATACTTCTGAATTTATATATAGAAAATACTCTGCCATCCTTAGTAAGTCTTTTCTGGCTATACAAAACAGGACCTCCGTCATATAGCTTTATAAGAATTCCTGTAATTATCAGTATTGGAGACAAAACGATGATAGCCGAAAGGGATATAACCACATCCGCCAGTCTCTTCACTCCTGTATAGTACCAGGCTTCCGGCGTTTTCCTATTTCTCAGAAAAGGTGTATCAAATGTATGTGAAACTTCACTGCTAAATGTAAGAAGCTCTGAGATATCCATGGAGAAGTGAACATCCTTGTGATTAGCATCACAGAAAAGCATTATCTTCTCTTTTATTTCCTTAGACACATCACATAGGTATATGTCCTTACAAGAAGCAAGTATTTCATAGATACGATCAATCCCTGTCGATTCACTGAGTGTAGCCGCCACATCATAACGCCTGTGCTTTTGCTTCATCTTTTCCAGCAGCCTTAAATAGTCATCAGATCCGTATACTATCATTATTCTTCTGGGCTCATCGTATCTTGCATACAATCTGTTTAGAATAAAAATAACAATTATTATACTTCCCAACTGTATGAAAAATCCAAGAAGAAAATACCTCAGACTGATTCGACTGAAATTATGGAACCAAAAAAAGGTTGTTACAAAAAGGCAAAAGTCCCCGATACTGTAGGCCAGCATCTGTGAGAATGCCAGCTCCTGTAATCTGTAGAGCCCTATTTTAAGAGCATTATACATCTTCGCAAAAAAGAAATACACGATACAAAACAGCACACCGACCATAATAAGTGTTCTTAAGCCAAAAAAGCCTTCACTCCATCCCGGGGAAACATTCCAGTACCAGATAGCTGCAGCAGTTAAAAATGCTATAACTATACTTACAAAGGTATATATAGTTTTTATTTTATTTTTAACTTTTTCATTTTTTGTCATATACAATTTACTGTCTTTCCTTTTGTAGTATTTTCCTCGCTCTGAGAAAGCTCATATCCACCTTTTGAACTGCCTGCCCTATCATTAATAGAAGTGAATTATAGTAAGCAAGATGCATTTTATCTTCAAAAAGCCCATGTAAAGCCCATAATGATAACATCCATAACCAGATCCTCATCTTTTTCTGATAGCAGTAGTACATCGCTACAGTTAGTAGGATAATTGCTATAACAGAAAAAAGGATCCCATATCGCAATAGTAATGCTATATAGATATTATCCACATAATTATATTCACCCTGAGCCACTTCTCCATATGCATCTATTCCGGCTCCCACAAAAAACAGTTTATCTCCTAAAAGCTTAAACCCATTTGCCTGAAAACCTTTACTCTGAAGATAAAGTCTTCCGCCTGTCATATCATTAAGTTTTTGCATCCATACTATGGAATAATCAAACTTAAACGTGAACCATAAACTAACGCCAACGCATATCGGATAAATACCAACTGCTATCCTATCAACAACTTTCCATAAAATAAAATCAGATGTCAGGATCTTCGGATAGGTTTTAACTATAAGCATAGCTAACGAAACAAGTATCGTCACGGAACCTGACAGCTCAGCCTTACACCACCTGTAAAATGTTGCCCCGAACAGAATCACCAGCCCTATCTCTGTCCAGCTTACCTTTTCCTTTCTCATGATGGCCATAAGCATAGCGATATTCATGATGTAGCATGGCAGAATAAGCGGATAGCAGTATCCGAAGCAGTGTCTGTAACTA
>JAILBM010000036.1 GCA_024680925.1 Butyrivibrio sp. | reverse complement strand
TCTGACCAGTCATCGAATCTGCCATTTTCATCGGTGCTGTATGGGACCTTTCCCTTGCTTTCTTCAAATACCCATAAAAGCTTGGAAATAATTTTTTCGGCAACCTGATCTGCCCATTGCTTTTCATTAATTTCCTGCACTATTAAAACCCTCCATAACAATACTATTTTATAAAACACTCATATCTTATATGATACTATCATCATCCGAAATGTTCATGCCTTTTAGTGCCTCGAATATTGAATATCCGTTACTATTTTAACATTCCTTTCCCTATTTCAAAAATATGATTCCAAAATGTTTATAAAAAAAGAATGTCGCTTACGACATTCTCTCGCCGAGGGAATTTCTTATTATATAAAAAAGCCTCGCAAACAGATTATCAGTTCCGTTTACGGGGCATAATTACATATTCGAAATACAGGATCAGATTCTTGTAGAAATAAAAAACTCTGCAGCAGGTTTAAAATCCGCCATCTCCCATTCATCATAAATGGCTGCCTTCTTATTACCTGTTAATTCTTCAGCTGAAAATTTCTTGGCTATTTTATTCCAGGCCAGTTCAAACTCTGTTTTATGAACATCCTCGTCTTCATTAAGAATCGCAGTTCCACCTGATACATAATTAAGTTCTTCATCCTTTAACTTATCACTCATTTTGATACCCCCTATAAATAACACGCAACCTATAAAGAAATTTCCGGCACAGATAATATTATTCTATGCCGGATCAAATGTCTTTTTTACCATATTCAGTTTTCATCATCATCCTTGTCCAGAATTGACTTTGGTGAGTAAGCCTGATTAACACCTGCAGCATTAACGCCAAACAGATCATCGTCTGAAAGCTTTTCAACATTGGCCTTTCTCTCAAACTTAACCACCTTGGAGTTATTAAGATCCTCCGGTGAGTACTTTTCAAGGACGCTTCCTATAACAGAAGCAAGCTTCTCGTTATTTGCAAATTTCTGATAATCAAATAATGCTTTAATTTTATCTTCCATAGTATTTGTTCTCCCTTTGTTTATTTATACGATATCTTTCTTTAAAAGGGACATTAATTTCAAAAATATTTTGTGTAATATTTTTCTGTGCTTTTTACATATAACCGGCGAATGTCCGTAATCCTAATACTTACTGTATAAAAGCATAACCCAATAATGTCTGTCCTTTAATAATTCTCTTAAATTGCTATATCACAATCCTTAAGTATTTCCTTAAGATTAGCCAGTGCAGCTTTATGATGCTGTTTGCAACTATTATAGGAAATATTCATTTTTTCAGCAGTTTCTTTGAGTGAATAACCGCTATAATAGGAAAGAACTATAATACTTCTATCCTTTTCAGAAAGTTTCTCCAAAGCCTCAGCCAGAATATCAAGACTTCCGTCATTAAGATTTTCTTCATAAGACGGTTCAGCTTCTCCCAAAGCATCAAGCTCCAGTGGAAGGCTTTCATGATTAACCCTGTAAAAATCGATAACCTTGTTATGAGCAATTGTATATATCCAGGTGGAAATAGATGCCTTTGTATCATCAAAGGTATGAAGATTCTGCAAAACCTTCATAAATACATCAGCATGAATATCCTCAGCATCCTGAACATTCGAAACTCTGGTTCGGATATAACTCAAAACCTTTTTGTCATACTCTCTGTAAATTTCTTCGTAATCGTACATTTTTGGACCCCTCATTTTTACAAAACCACGATCTATATGTAGTTGTTGTTTTCCCCGTTGAAGAACAAACCCACAAAAGCCACAGTATCAGTGAATCTCTAATGGAATATTCTTCAAGTCGCATAAAAATATTTTAGCATACTTTATATTTATTTACTACTCATATAGTACATAATAAAAGCTTTTCTGATAAACCTTACACAAAAAAGCAAGGCAAACAGGGCTTTTGACGATTTTGTCGCAAGGCCCGTTTGCCTTGATATTGCTTTTTATATAACTTAGTGCTTTATATGTTTTCTTATTAATCTTCTGTTATGAAGAATAAGAATCAAAATGATCAATATAACAGTAACCGTTACTCCCATGGCTATTGAGAGGCATGCAAGAATCAGATTCTCATTTGCAACTTCAACACCTATGGCATATTGTGAAAAACAGTCTGTCTTGAATGTAATGGTATTGGGATCATCATCCAGATCTGCCAGAACGTCCACTTTCTGATCATGCAGACGGAGAATTACATATTCTTTTCCCTTTTTATTATTATCAAGGACAGAATCCGGAACATTTACCTTAACCACCATTTGATCCGGAAGCTGAGTAATATTCTCACTGTTTCCATTTACAGTCTTAATAAAATTAAACTCAAAATATGCCTGGGCTCTAACTCCCACTGCTTCATACATATATTTCTGAATATTTTCCGCAACACTATCTGTATTGTCACTTATAGAAATGTTAACTGCTACATTTCCGCCTTCGTAAAGATATATCTTTTCATTTTCCGAGAAAAGTCCGTTTACCACATCTCCAAGATTCGGAAGGGATGGATCTTCATAATATAACTCTTCCGCAGTTTCCTGAGTACTTGAACCATAACCGTTATTTATATGGAATGTAAGATATCCATCATCAAAGGACTTTCTAAGAAGTCCACCGTCAGCACCGCTCTGTATTAAAAGTCTTGCCTGATATTCAGATATTCCCACTGTTCCAAGGACTCCTGTTCCCACATCCTCCTGCTGATTAATTTCAGGTGCTGCAAGAGGTATATCCTCTTCCTCTACTTCCACTATATTTTGTTCTACATGTCCTGATGCCGCATCCTCCGCATCTGCCTTTATAGAACCATCTGAATTATAGGTTTTCTGAGTAGTAGATGCTGTAGAAGATGAACTGTTTTGCGTAGTCTGTGTAGATGCCTTGGCTGTAACATTTGCAGTATTAGAGGTATTTGTTTTAGCCTGTGCAGCAGGTGTTACGGCCTGAGGTATTGCAGTAAAGGAAACAGCTATACTATGTCCACCTTTTACATTAGTAAAGGTATAATTATTAACAGCCTGATAAGCTTTACCATCTATATAAACCATCTCTACTTTATAGCCGGCCGAAGGTGTTATAGTATATGCCGCACTTTGACCCTCTGTTACTGAAATTTTACCTGTAGGGGTAATAACACCCTTATTTTCACTACCCTTAATAAGTCCGGATTCTATGGTATAGCTCTTAGCCTGTTTTTTTACAAAGTTTGCTACCACATTAATATCCTGTTTGATATTCTTTAGTTCAAACTTAGCATCGTTACTTACAACCTGTCCGTTTACGGTCCAGGATGAAAATACATATCCGTCATAAGCAGTAGCTTTAATGGTCGCATTTTTGCCAATTGTATAACTGCCTGCTCCCTCTACCTTACCTGTATCCTGAGGAACAACTCCAAGGGATACCTTGTATTTATTTTCCGTAAACACCGCAGTTATAGTTCTGTCAGAGGTGATATTTGATACCGTATAAGATTTCTCCTTACTGATTATCTTATCTCCCTCTTTCCAGCCTTCAAATTTATATCCGTCATTAACTTTGGCTGAAATACCCATACTTCCGCCAACATTTACTTTACCGCCACCGGTTACTGTACCGCCTTTATCATTGCTGGCTTTAATTTTTACATTACAGGAACTTCTCTCAAATTTTGCCACCAGATTAACGTCATTCTGTATGTCCTTTATGGTGTATGTATTAGATGTTGACACCACAGTATTTCCACTGTTCCAGGATACAAATCTATAACCGTTATTGGCAGAAGCTGATACCGTTACACTACTTCCTTTTGTAACAGCACCGATACCTGTAACAACTCCTCCCTCCTTTGGAGAAGCTGATGCCGCTACGTTAACAGAGCTGGTAATAAGATTGATATTGGCAAAAGCCTGATAATTATAATCCTGCTCAGAAGTTACAATAACTGCCAGAGAATTAGATGTTTCATCTGCCGCAACTACTAAGGTACCGTCGTTTGTAATATATGTACCTTCATTTCCATGGCCTCTTAAAACATAGGTAACATCACTTGAATAATCTCCGGTTCCATATACTGATGTCTGAAAAGTATAACTGCTGCCCTTGGAAAGAGAAACTTCATTAGGTGTTATTACCACACCTGTTATTGTTGGTTTCTTAGGTTGAATAACAACTACAGCTCTGATTTCTACTCCGTTTAAATAACCCGGATCCGCTGTAGAAGCAAATCTGATTGTTGCCCTGTGGGTTCCCTCTTGTGCATCAGTGTTTGGTCTTACAACAAAGGTTGTGGATTTTCCACCGGCAAGAAAAGATTCTCCAAAATCAACTACAAATGCATCATCAGGGTCGGATTCAACCCAGGTAAGATTCACATCTGTTGTACCTGTATTGGAGAGAATAAGATTTTGGCCCGATACAACATCTCCCTGTTGCAGACTGCCAAAGTCGAGATAATTATCATTTACAGAAATATTGTAATTTTCCGGAAGTGTTTCCTGTGAAGGAGCCTCTTCAGTGTTTTGTTCCTCACTATCCTGAAACTCAGTAATCTGAGCCTGTGGTAATTGCTCCTCATAAACTTCTAATTCTTCATTTGGCTGTTCCTCAATGACAATGTTTTCTTCTGCATAGATCTGCATAAGACTTGTCCCAAGAAGTCCCGCCAAAAACAGCATTGCCACGAGCAATGCTTCCAGTCTTTTAATTTTTCCCCTCATAACTTTTAATACTTTCCTCCTTAAATAGATTTATATATAATCACCCTTTCAGGCATTATTTACAAAACAATCTTTTTAAACAGCGTAAGAACATTTTGATTATTCCTATATTCGTAAACCATATCATCCATGCTCTTTTTTACCATGTATATACCAAGACCGCCTATTTGGCGTTCCTCTGCAGGCAGGGTAATATCCGGGTCTTCTTTTGCAAGAGGATCATAAGGTATACCGCTATCTATCAGTGTAATTCTGGCTACCGTACCATCATCCTGAGTTTCAAATCTTATTGTAGCCTCCCCTTCATTCGGCGCATATGCATACCTGGAAATATTAACGAACATCTCTTCCACAGCAATATCAATCTGCATCTGTATCTTAACAGGGCAATCAAGATTCTCCAGCTCAGAATCTATAAATTCCAGTACTTTACTTAAGTTATCAACTTTAGCTTCCAGTTTAAGTTCCTTCATAACTGTTTTCCTTCCATTTGCTTAACGGATAAATAATAATATAGAAAAGAATTACTCATATCTTTGTCTTTCAACTAATTCAGCAAAATAGCCATTGGCTTTAATAAGCTCATCGTAAGTACCGCTTTCAACAATCTGCCCCTTATCGATTACCAGAATTCTGTTGCAGTTCTTAATTGTAGATAGTCTATGCGCTATTACAATTCTGGTACATTTAAGATTATCCAGTGCATCAGATATCTGTTTCTGGGTTTTATTATCCAAGGCACTGGTCGCTTCATCAAATATAAGAATCTTTGGCTTTGTAGCTATGGCCCTGGCAATCATTATACGCTGACGCTGACCACCGGAAATACCACCGCCGCCTTCGGAAACAAAGGTATTCATCCCCATGGGCATTTTCCTGATGTCATCGGCAATTCCCGCTATCTCTGCAGCTTCCCAGGCATCCTTAAGGGTTGCCTTAGGTGCAGCTATGGTAATATTGTGAAAAATATCTCCCTGAAACAGCGCACTGTTCTGCATAACAGTACCTATGCGCTTTCTAAGAGATTTTACATCTATATTGTTAATATCTTTACCATCATAATATATAGTTCCCTTTTCAGCCTTTTCAAAGCCTAACAGAAGTCTTATAAGTGTTGTTTTTCCACACCCTGTCTTACCCACGATTCCTACATAATCTCCGGCATGGATATTAAGATTAAGATCATCAAAAATATAGGGTGCTGTTTCATCGTATCTAAAACTGACATGACTTATCTCTATGGTTCCGGAAATCCTTGAAATAACTGTTTTATTATCTTCTATTTCCGGCTCTGCTTCAAGGAAAGGCTCTGCCATTTCAAGCACAGGCTTAACAAGCGCAGCTGTCCTGGCAAGAGAAGCCAGCTGCTGAAACGCACTAAAGCAAAGTCCATATGCTACAGAAAAAGCAATATATTCTGCTACATGAACACCATTTTTTGCAGCAAGGAAAAAGATAATTATATTTCCAAATAATGATATGGCAGTTAAAATAACTGTGTCTATCTTGACAAACAACGGCGGATTATACATAAGTCTTGCTTTATCCGAGTACTCATTTGCCCATAATGCAAAGGCTCTTTTTTCAGAGCCGGAAAGCTTTATTTTCTGAATTCCCGAAATAATGGAATAGGATAATCCTGATTCCTTAACCTCATGCTCTAAAATAGCCTGCGATATATTCATATGCATAAATGTTGATATTACGGAAAAAACAATTGTAATAAGTATAATTATCAGTGATGGTACCACCAGTGAAGGTGCATAATGAAATATCTGCACAACATATATAAGTGACATTACTGATGTTAAATTGCCAGTAATCACAATATTTATCAGCATTTCACAAAGAGTACCCACCGAACTTGATCTGGAAGCCAGTTCACCTGCATTATATTTTCTGTAAAATGAAGCCGGAAGGGAAAGCAGTCTCATCATCATGGCTGCTTCCACAGAAACATCTGTAGTAATGGTTATTCTCTCAACATATAGAGACTTAACCATATTTATAAGCTGGGTGGAAGCAGCTGCTGCAATCATAAAGATACCAATACCCACCAGTGCATTAACATTTCCACTGTTTAAAACATCTCCCATAAGTATAAGGGATAACTTAGGAGTTAATAATCCTAAAACAGTAGCCGCAAAAATACTAAGTATCATTAGCCACAGATCTCTTGGATGAAGACAATTCTTTATAAAAACAAATAAATCCTTAATCTTTAATTTTCTCTCCGGCAAAGCTCTGTAAAAACAAATGGCATCCTTTGAAAAAAGATTTTCATTATTTTTATTAATTCTGATATTCTGACCGGTATTAAAATCATGATAACAATATCCTACCAGTCCATAGGGAAGAAGTGCTACAGGAGTATGATCTTTTTCCAGTAATCCCATCATGGGGCCAAAGGCATTTTTAGTCCACCCTTCGGAAAGCTTTACATTTCTATGCATAAGGCCATGGGGCCAAAGGGCATATTCCAACTGTTCAGAAGGTTCTTTAATGTTATCCGGTATATCCACAGGCTTATAGTGATAATATTTTAGGATCTCATCTATAGCCTCTTTTGTTATGACACATTTATCATCAAGATCCTTATACTCATTTTCACCCAAAATAGCAGAAGCGACATTTAAGAATGCTTCTTCAAATACCTTATCATCATTCAATTTTCTGGTATGTATCTGCTCTTCGAACCAGCTCACTTAAACCCCTTCTCCTTCTATTATTAAAAGTGCTTTAATTTATTCATTAACTATAAGATCGGTATAATATCCGCCCTTGGCATATAATTCGTCATGGGTTCCTCTTTCAACTATCTGCCCTCTGTCCAGAACTATTATTTCATCACAGTCCCTGATGGTCGAAAGTCTGTGGGCAATAACCACACAGGTTATTCCTCTGTTCTTGATTGCCCTGACAACCTCGTATTCTGTCTTTGCATCAAGAGCACTAGTGGCTTCATCCAGTATTATTATACTTGGATCTCCTGCCAGAACCCTGGCAATTTCAATACGCTGCCTTTGTCCTCCGGAAAAATCCTTGCCGCCTTCAAGCATTTTGTACTTGAAGCCGCCTTTTCTAAGCATTATATCATCATATATCATGGCATCCCGGGCTGCCATGATCATCTCGAAATCTTCTATGGACTCATCCCACATCTTTATATTATTAGCTATGGTATCTTCAAAAAGGATTATATCCTGATCAACAACAGAAATAGAACCTGTAAAAATGTTCCGGTCTATTTCCTCTATGGTCTTGCCATCGTATAGTATTTCACCACTCCAGGGCTGGTAAAGTCCCGATAAAAGCTTAGAAATGGTAGACTTTCCACAACCTGAAGCTCCTACTATGGCAACCTTTTTACCTGTATAAAGAGACATAGAAAAATCCTTGATTATAGGTTCTCCAAGTCTCGAATAACCGAAAGTTACATTTTTAATTTCAATATTTCCACGTAGCTTGGCAAAATCTTCCGTAGGTGTAGCATCTGTTCTCTTTTCAGAAATATCGATTATTCTATCTATTGGGTATTCCATTACATCCTGAACTCGTTCCATAGATGTACGCATTTCCTGAATACTCTGTCCCGCTGAAATTATTGATCTTGCCGGTGCCAAAAATGAAGATAAAAGTCCCTGAAAGGTAACAATCATACCTACACTAAACTCACCCTTCATAGTAAGATAAGCGCCAAGGATCATTACCAGCAAATTTGAAACAGTAGAAAGGAAATCAGGAATTACACCCAGAGTCATTTCTTCTTCATGGTGCTTAACATTTACATCATTAACACTTGCCTGCAAACCTGCCCAGTTTTCAAAAAATCCATTTTCAGATCCGCTGCTCTTAATTGTTTCTATCATCTGAATTCCGGAAACAGTTGTTCCGGAAAGCTTTGCAGAATCTCTCATTGCTACTCTGGTAAGGTTTATTCTTTTTGCAGATATATGCCTTGACCAGATAATATTTATCACACAAACCGATATACCAATAACAGAAATCAAAATGCTGTATCTGAACATAAGAATCAGATAAAAGAACATCATAATGGTATTCATTAAAAGAGGTGCCAATGTCTCCACAAGAGTTTGCGCAATAGCCTCATTAGTACTGTGCCTGGTTTGAATATCTCCCGCCATTCTCTGGGAGAAAAATTCCATAGGAAGCCTTAAAACCTTCCACATATAAGAGGTAGAACCTATTACAGCCATCTTTCCATTTATTCTCAGTGAATATATAGCATTTATCCAGGCTGTTATAAGTTGTACCATGGCAAAAATAATAAGCATTACAATAAAGGGCATTAACCAAACAGATCTTGCCCCTGTCAAAATCATATCTATAAATACTTGGGAAGCTACAGGATTAATTACTCCAAAGAAATAGGACACCACTGTTGTAAGTGCCACAAAAAATACTGCCGTTCCGGCTCCTTTTAATCTTTTAGCCGCAAATTCCACCGTACTTGGCTTTTCCCCACTTGGAACAAAGTTCTCCCCCGGCTCTATTTGTAGACAGATTCCCGTAAAGGATTCGTCAAACTCATCCATAGGAACTTCCACAACCCCTCTTGCCGGATCATTAATAACCGCTTTATTTTTTTTAAATCCATCCAAAACAACGAAATGGTTGAAATTCCAATGAATGATACAAGGGAATTTTCCCATTTCCTTTATTGAATCTACTTCATATTTATATCCGCCGGCATCAAATCCATAGTTACGTGCAGCAATAAGTACATTTTTGGCATTAGAGCCATCTCTTGACACACCGCAATCCTGTCTTACCTGTTCCAGTGGTATCCACTTATCATAATAAGACATGATCATACAAAGGCATGCCGCTCCACACTCTAATGCCTCCATCTGCATAACTATGGGCACCTTAGCTACTTTATTTGTAACCGGACTTTTTATATTTTTATTGGATTCCATAGCAAACTCTCTTTTAAATTTGATAATTACAACTAAGCATCAATGAATCAAAAATTCTATGGGATGTATAAGTTCTGTTCCTGTATCAACAGTTCCCAATATTGACCATATAATAAATCCCAAAATAAGTATTATGATCGACAAAAGAATCATCCATACCTTTGGAGATGTAACTTTTAAATAATCATCAAGTTTTTCGGGAGAGTTTATCCTATCTATACTCTTTTTTCTATAAATATCTGGTTGTTTATTCTCAGGCATTTTTATCCCCTCATGTACTAATTTATCTGTTCATGCCATAAACAAAAACGAAAATATTATTATTTCTCAATTGTAAAAATATCTACAAAGCCTGTCACTTCAAAAATCTCCATTATGTCATCGTTAGGGTTTTTAACAACCATATTTCCCTGCTTATTCATAAGTTTCTGAGCAGACAAAAGAACTCGTAGACCAGCAGAAGAAATATACTCCAATTTTGCAAGATCAAAAACAAGCTCTTTTACACCCTCTGTAGCATCCTTAAGCTCACTCTCAAGCTGAGGCGCAGTTGTTGTATCAAGTCTTCCCTCCAATCCAACCACAAGTATGTCATCCTTTTTGTCCTTTGTAATTGTCATAATAAAACTCCTTTCTCAGTGCTATATATTAGCAGTTCTTATTACGGGGAATAATTAAGTGCATAATTCACCTCATATTATATTTTACGATATAATATCAATTATTCGTACACTTTATTTAAAATTTTTTCAAAATTTTATTATTTTCAGTAAATTTACTTAATTTATCTCACAAATAATAATAATCTATATACATAATGTATTGCGACTTCATAGAACAAAGAATGTCGCTTGCGACATTCTAGCGCCGAGCGCGGTTGCATTTATGCAACATTTACCTAGCGCGCGAGTGCGCATCCTTAGCGGAGCGTTTTTTATATCATAGGAAAGCAATTTCCTATGATACAAAAAAAGAGTCCTCCAATCCAAATGATTGGAAGACCCTTTGATATTATAATTACAAATTAATACTGAGCATTAACTGTCTCAAGAAGAGTATTGAATGCTGTCTCTCCATCAGCCTTGTTAAGAATCAGCTCTTCAAGAGTTGAATTAACCTGGCTTCTTACTGCTGTTGTAGCATCAAATGTAGGAGTTACAAACAGATAATCCTTTTCAGCGTATGCTGCTGCAGCTGTAATATCTGCTTCAATAAATTTCTGATATTCATCTGACTCATAAGCAGAATTTCTTACAGGAAGATATCCTGTAGCAATAGCCCACTCTGTTGTAGATTCTGTAGATGTAAGGAATTTCATATATTCCCATGTTGCAAGCTGTTTGTTCTCATCCTGTGTGAACATTACAAGGTTTGTACCAGCTGCATAAGCTGCATTTTCCTTGTTTCCAGGAACTGCTGCAACACCAAGTTCCCAGCCTTCAGCTGTGATGTATGAAGCACCTGCACTTGATCCGATGTAACTAGCGATACCGCCGTTTGAAAGAATTGTTGAGAAATACTCACCATCTGCAGGAAGTGAAGCATAACCATTATTGTAAAGGTTCATGATATACTCAATTGCTTCCTTACCCTCTTCTGTATCAAAACCGGCACCTGTCTCTGTAAGATATGTACCACCATTCTGACGAATTGTAGCTTCTACAAAACCAGCTCTGTCATCAACACCGATTGCAGGAATATTCTTTTCAGCAAGGATTGTCTCACCTACTGACTCAACCTCTGCCCATGTTGTAGGAACTTCAAGGCCAAGTTCATCAAATAATGTCTTGTTGTAGAAAAGAACATATGCACTCTTATTGAAAGGAAGTCCGTGAATGAAACCGAACTCGCTGCACTCTTCTCTGTAGCCTTCAAGAATATCTTCATAATTATCAAAATCATTTGCAACAAAATCATCAAGAGGTACTACCATATCGATGTACTCTGTTAAATAGTTGTTGTATGCCTGAGCCATATCAGGAAGTGTTCCTGCTGCTGCACTTGCCATAAGCTTTGTCTCAAGATCTGAGTACTTACCCTGATTTACAAGTGTAACTGTAATACCATACTCGTTGGTATTATTAAATAAATCTGTAAGCTCTGTAAGTTCCTCCTCAAGAGCGCCTGACATTGCGTGCCAGAAAGTAATCTCTGTAGCTTCAATGTTCTTCTCAGCGGCTGCTGTCTCTGTTTCAGCTTCTGCAGTTTCAGCAGATGCTTCTGTCTCAGCGGCTGCTGTCTCTGAAACTGCCTCTGTTGCTGTTTCAGTAACAGTCTCAGTTGCCTCTTCTGTAGAAGAAGAACATCCGGCAAGCATACCTGCTACCATAGTAGCAGTCAGAATTGTTGCGCCAATTCTTTTGATTTCCATAATAATTTCCTCCTTAATGCGCGGCCAATGCCGCATAACCATTGTATCTATAGTCAACGGGTAACCCCATAAACTATCATAAAAACACTTAAATCATCCCTTAAGTCCACTTCTGGTAACACCTTCGATAATGTATTTTCTAAGGAATAAATAAATAATTATAATAGGCATAACCAAAATACATGAAGCTGCCATAATCAGTTCATAGGAAGCTCCGGCTTCGGTCTGGAACTGAATAAGACCTGTGGAAAGAACTCTCATCTCATCAGAGTTAGTTACAAGAAGAGGCCAAAGGAATGAATTCCAGCTACTAATAATATTCAAAATAGCTATGGTAATTATGGCCTGCTTATTCATTGGAACCATTATCTTAAGCATGTACTTTAAATCACTGCATTTATCAACCTTAGCGGCAAGATACAATGCATTTGGTACCTGCATAAAGAACTGTGTTAAAAGATAAATATAAAATACACTTGAAATCCAAGGCACGATCATTGCCTGGTAGGTATCAATCCATTTGAGTTTTGTAATAGTGATGTAATTGGTAATTATCAGCATCTCACCGGGAATCATAAGTGTAGAAAGCAATAATGAAAATACTACCTTTTTACCCGGAAAATTAAGTCTTGAAAATGCGAATGCTGAAAGTATAGTCGTAATAACAACGCCTGCTGTACTGCACAGTGTAATAATTACAGTATTAAGAAGATATCTGGCAAAAGGCGCTGTATTCCATGCTTTTACATAGTTACTCCACTGTGGGACAGCCGGAAAAAATGTTGGTGGTGCAAGAACAATTTCACTGGCAGTTTTAAGTGATGATAAAATCATCCATACAAAAGGAAGAATAGTAAAAATAGCTCCGATTGCAAGTATCACATATTTTAAAATCGAACCAATAGTTTTTTTGATTTTAGTTGATTTTCTATTCATATCTTTATCCATTTCCATTTCAAATATAGGTTTGGGGTTCAGTCTTTTCTGCCTAGATATTTAATACCTCTCTGAAGCATTGTCAAAGAGAATATAATAAGGAAGAGTACAACTGAAGCCGCAGCGGCAACACCATAATTAAAGTTGTTATAAAACTGATCATAAATATAGTAAACAACTGTGATAGCACTGTTGGCCGGTCCCGCACTTCCCTTAAAGAGTGAGAACACTTCGTTATAAACCTTAAAGGCACTGATTATACCCATAATAAATGCATAGGCTATCATAGGCGCAATACCGGGAACCGTAATTCTGAAAAACACTCTCCAGGCAGGTGTTGAATCAACCTTGGCTGCATCATACACATCCTTGGAAATTGTCTGAAGTCCGGCTAAAAATATAAGAATATCAAAGGCCATACTCTTCCATATACTAAAGATAATAAGTGCAGGAAGTGCATAGGCGGTTTCGTTAAGCCATCCAATAGGTTCTATACCAAAGAAACTAAGGAAATAATTTAAGAGACCGTAGTTACTGTTATAAATCCATCTCCAAACAATACCTATAGCTATTACACTGGTAACATAAGGAAGAAAATAAACAGTCTGAAAAAATCCCTTAAGCTTATTGGTGCTGTTTATAAGTACAGCAATAATAAGTGAAAACGTAATTGAAAGCGGCACCACAAAAACAACATAAATGGATGTATTGCGAAGTGCCTTAAGAAAGTTCTTATCACTAAAGAGCTCCTGATAATTGCCAAGACCTATGGCTTTACCAGTGCCCTTGATAAGACTGTAATCCTCTGAAAAACTCATTCCAAATGCTTTAAGCAAAGGATAGAGTGTAAATACACACATAATAATTATTGACGGAAGTATATAAATCCAACCTTTAAAGCTTTTCTTTTCCATTTGACAGACCCCTGTTAAAACTTACCAATTAATTTATCATCAGAACCAAAAATCATAAGCTGATCATATCTGACATTAAGTCTTATGTCATCTCCGGTTTCAATCTGAAGTTCAGAATGTGCAAGTGCTCTCATCTGAGTTCCGGCAAGGTCAAAACGAATAAGAAGATCGCGGCCTGTCATTCTGATTGCCTCAGCTTTAAATACATTTCCCTCTTCCTCAACAATTTTAAAGCTTTCAGGACGAATACCTGCAGTATATTTGCCATCTCCAAGAGAAACTCCTTCTCTCAGGCATATATTTCCTGCCATAACACGACCTGATTTAATTTCTACATCAATAAGGTTAATCTCCGGTGTACCAAGGAATGAACCTACGAATTTATTAATTGGGTTTAAATACATAGTCTGTGGGACTTCATACTGCTGAACCACACCTTCCTTCATAACGGCAATCTTATCGGAAATACTCATAGCCTCTTCCTGATCGTGGGTTACGAAGATTGTTGTGATTCCTACTTCCTGCTGAATACGTCTGATTTCTTCTCTTGTCTCAACACGAAGCTTTGCATCAAGGTTTGATAAAGGCTCGTCAAGAAGAAGTACTTCAGGCTTCTTAACAAGAGCTCTTGCAATGGCAACTCTCTGCTGCTGACCGCCGGAAAGAGCTGAAGGTCTGCGCTTCATTAAATGTTCTATCTGAACAAGCTTTGCAATTTCATAAGCCATTTCTCTTGCAAGCTGCTTTTTTACTTTACGATTTATAAGTGGAAATGTGATGTTATCCTCAACTGTCATATGGGGATAAAGAGCATAGTTCTGAAAAACAAGCCCTATTTCTCTGTCTTCAGGTGCTATCTTAGTAACATCCTTATCACCAAAAAAGATCTTACCGCTGGTAGCTTCTGTAAGTCCTGCTAACATAAAAAGTGTTGTTGATTTACCGCATCCTGAAGGTCCAAGAAGTCCTACAAGCTTGCCATCCTCGATAGTTAAAGACATATTGTTTACAGCTTTGAAATCACCATATGCCTTAGTAAGATTCTCAATTCTAATATCCATCTTATACCTCAAATCCAGAAAGTGTGCTTTTATGCACCGTTTTTTTGATATTTTCGCTCTAAAACAAACATTAACAGAGCCTTTTTATACTACATTACACCACAAAAAAAATCAATAAATTTTTGAATCATGCCGTGTAAAATTAATGTAAAAAGGCTCTGAAAAAAATTGCGTTTCCCCAAAAGGTAAAACATCACTATTTATCAATAATATTTAAGTTCTTTATTTTCTCCGATAACTCCCGGATAAGCTCCGTCTGCCATCAGACCTATGTTGTCGGGATGGGCAACTATCCATTTGTTTCTCATAAGAAGGATCTTGCTTTCAGGATCTGAAGTCTGCTCTTTTTCAGGGAACGGAGTATTGGTTCCCCTTGGAAGAATAACAATATCCTTAAAGCCTTCATCATTTACTCTGCATGGAGAAAGATGAAGTGTTGTCTGGTATATTTCAATAGCACATCCCTGAGGAACATAAAATACCTGTGCTTTATCCACATGATATGAATAAGAATCGTTATTATCCACTTTCATATCCCAGGTATGACCAAGAACAAGCATAAAATCCGTAACAGCTACATTTATTTCACTTCCCTTATGGTATTCAAAACCATTGTAAGCAGTATTACGTCCGTTGCAATATCCTATCTGAATATCCATTCCGCCATATAATGCGCCTTTAACCTGCGTTGTAACAGGATCAATTTCCATGGTTGCCACCGATGGCACATAAACATTTCCCTCGGCGGGAATCTGCGTACGTTCTTCCATATACTTTATTAAGTTGTCAAAATTGTACCCCGTAAGTACTCTTCCGTATGTCTTAAACTCCGTATCCGCCACAGGAAGAATTCTCACATCATTTGCCATATTAACCTTTGCCAGTGTATCTCCCATACCCACTACTCCTTTTTGTCAGTTTAACTACCTACTTATTTTATCATATCTGCGTACATAAATTAAAGCCTTATAACGCCCAACAAATTATATATTAATATCTGATTGTTCTTAGGGCATATTCTCTGTTATTTCTTCAACTTTGCTTTCATTTTCATCAGAGATATTATCCGGAGCCGGGTCTGCCACTTTAAATTCCTTCATATCTTCTTTTTCAATAGTATTAAGCTGTTCATCTGTCGGCTCTGAAAGCTCTGCGACTCTTGTGGCCTGATTGGTTATTATAGCCTCAAAAAGATTTCGTATTTCACGGGCATTTGCAAAATTATCATCCTTGTTATCTATCTTATAGGCAATAACTTTTTCAATATATTCCCTTGCCCCATCACTTAGACAATAACCATATTTATTACAGTTCATGTCAAAAATCTTTATTAGCTCTTCCAATGTATAGTCAGGGAAATTTATATACTTATTGAATCTGGATTTAAGCCCCGGATTACTTTCTATAAACTTCTCCATAGGTTCTGTATAGCCTGCCACTATAACAATGAAATCATCTCTGTGATCCTCCATTGCCTTAAGTATTGTATCAATAGCCTCCTGGCCAAAATCATTACCTTCCTTTGCAAGGGTATAGGCTTCGTCTATAAAAAGAATACCACCCATGGCCTGTTGGATTTTTTCCTGTGTCTTGGTGGCAGTCTGTCCTACAAATCCTGCTACAAGTCCTGATCTGTCAACTTCTACCAGCTGTCCCTTTGATAAAATACCTATTTCCTTGTAAAGCTTTGCCAGTATTCTGGCAATTGTGGTCTTACCGGTTCCCGGATTACCGTTA
Source organism: Butyrivibrio sp. (assembly GCA_024680925.1). Classification (GTDB taxonomy): domain Bacteria; phylum Bacillota; class Clostridia; order Lachnospirales; family Lachnospiraceae; genus Butyrivibrio. Next base: position 21,750 of record JAILBM010000036.1, on the reverse strand, counting down.
AAAACAAGATGAAGAGATACCGGAACAGCTTTGTTTCCTTTATCTTTTCTAAGCTTTTGAATCTTAACAAAGCTTACCAGTTCCTTTACATCACTTTTTATATTTTCAAGACCAATCAGCTCATCCAGCTGCTCCATGCCTGTTTTCTCAGGCTCTTCTTCCTTTTTGGCATCAGTCTCTGTCTGTTTTGCAGCATCACTCTGTTCCTGTTCTACCAAAGTATTCTGTACATTCTGAGTATCCACAGTCTTGCCTTTATTGCTCCAGGTATTGTTTATAGTAAGCTGATCCAGCTCATTTAAGGCTTCGGTTGCCTTTCTCAGAGCCTCAGGAACATCAGAGTCTTTACTACTGACTGTATCTGAAGAAGTCACTCCTGCCCGGTCAAGCTTTTGTGCCATTTTTTTAAGATCGTCAGAAATAAGTGATTCCTTAAATTTGTTTGAAGCAGGGCCGAAAAAGTCTTTGGCCACATCATCTAAAATATTATCAAAACCCGCCATAGGTCCTCCCAAAATCATTTTCTGTATATAGCAATAAAGAAATAATTACAGTTTATTATTATACAATAGAAGATACCATTTTTCCTATATAGTTTATACATCATTTTATGTTTGCAAAAAAATTATTGTCATACCTACTTAAATAGTGTTAATATATCGGCATATTTGGTATGGAGGATTTTTCATCGGATGACAGCAAAAATCACACAGGCACATTCAGACAAACTAGGCGAAGAATGCGGTGTCTTTGGTATGTACGATTTTGATGGCCAGGATGTGGCAAGATCGATTTACTACGGACTATTGGCACTGCAACACAGAGGACAGGAAAGCTGCGGTATCGCCGTAAGCGAAACAAAAGGTCCAAAAGGCATGGTACATGCTCATAAGGATATGGGACTTGTAAATGAAGCCTTTGACTCCGAAAAGCTTGGAAAGCTAAGGGGTGATATAGGTGTAGGTCATGTACGCTACTCTACTGCAGGAAGCAGCACACGAGAAAACGCTCAGCCCCTTGTACTCAATTACGTTAAAGGTACTCTGGGCATGGCCCATAACGGTAATCTTATAAATGCCGTTGAACTCAGAGAAGAACTGGCATATACAGGTGCCATTTTTCAAACCACCATTGATTCTGAAGTAATTGCTTATTACATAGCCCGTCAGAGGCTCGTTTCTAAAACTGTTGAAGAAGCAGTCGGTCGCGCCATGGACAAAATAAAAGGTGCTTATGCACTGGTTGTTATGTCCCCAAGAAAACTCATCGGCGCACGAGATCCATTTGGTTTTAAACCACTTTGTATAGGAAAAGTTGATAATTGTTATGTCCTTGCCAGTGAATCCTGCGCTCTTGATACAATCGGAGCAAAATTCATAAGAGACGTACTTCCCGGCGAAGTTGTAACCATTTCCCCGGAATTCGGCATCAAATCAGACACCAGCAGATGCATAGATAAGTCAAAGCATGGTCATTGTATTTTTGAATATATTTATTTTTCAAGACCCGACAGCAGAATGGATGATGTTAGTGTTTACAATGCCAGAATCAAAGCCGGTAAGTTCCTTGCCAAAGACTCTCCTGTCGAAGCAGATCTGGTAGTCGGCGTTCCGGAATCCGGAAATGTGGCAGCCCTTGGATACTCTATGGAATCCGGTATTCCTTACGGTCAGGCTTTTGTTAAAAACAGCTATATAGGAAGAACCTTCATCAAACCCGGTCAAAAAAGCCGTGAAAGCAGTGTACAGGTTAAGCTCAATGCCTTAAGCGAAGCCGTTAGTGGCAAAAGGATAATCATGATAGACGATTCTATTGTAAGAGGAACCACCTCAGACAGAATCATAAATATGTTAAGAGAAGCCGGTGCCAGGGAAGTTCACATGAGAGTAAGCTCTCCTCCATTCTTATGGCCATGTTATTTTGGAATTGATGTTCCTGCAAGAAATCAGCTTATTGCCTATAATCATTCAGTGGAAGAAATCCGGCAGATAATCGGTGCAGATTCCCTTGGATATTTACGTTTGGAAAGACTTCCGGAGCTTGTAGACAATAAATTTGAAATATGTACAGGATGCTTTACAGGCAAATATCCTCTCGATCCTCCAAAGGAAGACATTCGCGGAGAATTCGAAAGCTGATTATATTTACATAAACTTTTATAATCTTGCCTGATTCATAAATGCAAATAACATTTTTATAATAAATATGGTAGAATTCATATGAATAAAAACACCCATCACAAGGAGAAGTAAAATGAGTACAGATCGTTACAGCAGCCCATTGTCAGAAAGATATGCCAGCAAAGAAATGCAATATATTTTTTCACAGGATATGAAATTCAAGACCTGGAGAAAATTATGGATAGCCCTTGCAGAAGTTGAAAAGGAGCTTGGCCTTAATATCACCCAGGAACAGATTGATGAACTTAAGGAGCATCAGGATGAAATCAATTATGATGTAGCCAGAGCTAGAGAAAAGGAAGTTCGTCATGACGTAATGAGCCATGTTTATGCATATGGTGTTCAGTGTCCTAAAGCTAAAGGAATTATTCATTTAGGTGCAACAAGCTGCTACGTAGGCGATAATACAGATATAATCATTATGACTGAAGCTTTAAAGCTGGTCAGAAGAAAGCTGGTTAACGTTATTGCTGAGCTTTCTAATTTTGCTGATAAATACAAGGAACAGCCAACACTTGGTTTTACACATTTCCAGCCTGCTCAGCCTACTACTGTAGGAAAAAGAGCTACTCTCTGGCTTCAGGATTTTGTTATTGACCTTGAAGACCTTGATTATGTTCTTGATAATATGAAGCTTCTTGGTTCAAAGGGAACTACCGGAACACAGGCATCATTCTTAGAGCTTTTTGACGGAGATCTTTCAAAAGTTGATAAGCTTGATCCCATGATTGCTGAAAAAATGGGATTCAAAAACTGTATGGCAGTATCAGGCCAGACTTACAGCCGTAAAATCGATATGAAGGTAAGTAATGTACTTGCAGGAATCGCTTCAACAGCAACAAAAATGGCTACCGATATCAGACTTCTTCAGCACCTTAAAGAAGTGGAGGAACCCTTTGAAAAGAGCCAGATTGGTTCATCCGCAATGGCTTATAAGCGTAATCCTATGAGAAGTGAACGTATCTGCTCTCTTTCAAGATATGTTATCGTGGACACCTTAAATCCGGCTATTACAGAGTGCTCACAGTGGTTTGAGCGTACTCTTGATGATTCAGCCAACAAGAGACTTTCTATTCCTGAAGGTTTCCTTGCTACCGATGGTATCCTTGATCTTTGCCTTAATGTCGTAGATGGTCTTGTGGTTTATCCTAAGGTTATTGAAAAGCACATGCTGGCTGAGCTTCCATTTATGGCAACAGAGAACATTATGATGGATGCTGTTAAAGCCGGTGGTGACAGACAGGAGCTCCACGAGAAGATTCGTGAGCTTTCCATGGAAGCAGGCAAAACAGTTAAGGTTGAAGGTAAAGATAATAACCTCCTTGAGCTTATTGCAGCAGACCCTGCCTTCCACTTATCTCTGGAACAGCTTCAGAAATCCATGGATCCAAAGAAATATGTCGGTTGCAGTGCTCATCAGGTTGAAAGATTTTTAAATGAAGTGGTAAATCCAATCCTGGAAGCCAATAAAGATATTCTTGGTGAAAAAGCAGAGATTAATGTTTAATACACTTTGATAAACTAAAAACTTTTGCACATAAAATATCCCATATATCAGATTTATCCACTCTGATATATGGGATTTTCTTTATATATACTGTTTCTCTATATTTTTTCTAATAATTATCAGCACTATCATGCTAATATTTCATTTAGCAGCTATACCATAGGATATTTTTCTTCATATCTTGATACCATATCAAGTATTTCCTGAGTGTATTCAGGATATTCCTTTGCCAGAAGTTCAATTTCAGCCTTGGCATTGCCGGCAACAACATCTCTGTTGTAGTCCATTCTCTTCCTAAGAGACTGTCTTTGAACCACCAGATCATGTCTTCTTATTTCGGCATCATTAGGATTAAATATGGCAGAAATCTGATGAAGCCATATTTCTGGATCGTTAATTCTTAATTTTCTAAGCAGCGCCACCAGCTGTTTTTGATTTGTATCCAGATTTTTTTCTGCTGCTTTAAACTGCTCTCTCTGATCTCTTTCCTGTAAAAAAGTATCATACAGATTCTCAAGTTCCGCAGAATCACTGACCCCATATTTAAGGCACATATAATCCAAAAGATTTTTATTGTTTACATATCTTATTTTTACAGTATTTTGCAACTGTATAAGCCTTGATATGGTATTATTTACACCCTTTATCTCTGACTGTGCAGAATTATTTCTTGTATAAAGTACAGTAATTCCTATAGCAGTCAGAAGAATAGCCGCCATATAACCATATACCACATTTATCTCAAGCGCCTGTCCCATCAAAAACAGGGCTATTAATACAAACACAAGAGTTATGGCACATACTATCATAAGCTTTCTGGTATTTACTATGGTTTTCTCCAGTTCTTCCTTACTGTATAGATATGCCTGGTGTTCATTGTCAATTCTTCGAAGATCGTTTTTTATTTTTTTGTGATATTCCTCCGCTTCCCTAAGCTTTTTGGCACTGGTTCTTGCTTCTTTTTGAAGCCTCTGCATCTTCTCAAACTCAGCCTCATTCATTCTGGTATGCCTGTTCATAAATGCTTCCCGCTGATTCTGATTATCCAACACCTTTTGAGCCTGAAGTTCCAGTTCTTTTCGCTGCTGAGGCGGAAGCTCTTCAATTTCTTCCATATCCCTTAAATGAGAAGTTACATCCTTATACTCCATTTCAAGGCTTTCGAGAGCTCTGCTGGCTTCAGTCATCTGCATAAGGCAATTTTCTATGTATTCTCTTCTTTGCAGTGCATCTTCAAAATCGATATTTTGTTTGGATGGTCCAAAATCATGCCAGTTTTCGGAAGTCTCATTATCATCTTCAACTGTAGATACCCAGTCTTCAAACCTGCTGCTTGGCACTTCATTCCAGTTACCGTACTCTCTGCTGGATATTTCATGCTCTTCAGGTTCTTTGTATATTACTTTTTTTACAAAATCAAGTATCCCCATAACTGCCCCTCTCAGAAATGTTCTTTACCCTGTGCGGGTACCATCACCTGTTTCTCATATCTCCCACAAGGCTTCTATACTCAGCTTTAAGTGAAACAGCTATTTTATCCAGCTGCTCATAATATTCTGCCATTTTAGATTCACTCTTATAAACGGCCATGGTTCTAAGTAAATGGTTGTCCCTGCTGCCTGAATATAAATCAAGAGCCTCATCCATCCTGTGCTCCAGCTTTAGTGAAATCTCTGTATTATCCCTGTTTTCACTGATAAATTCCACATACTCCCGTTCACTCATGGAAAGTCTTTTGGCAGCAAGAAAAGCCAGATAGGATTCCTGCTGATGGCCATCCTCATAGGCCGCCATAAACATCTCCGCCGCCTTATTATAAGCAAACATATTGGCATATATAATGCCTGTATTTTGTTCTATTACAGCCTTTAAATGGCTGTCAATCTCCGGTATATGCTCTAAAAGGTAATGATATTCATGAAGAGCCAGCTCATAATTTTTATTTTGCAAAAGATAATCCGCTCTGGCCATACGTTTATCAATAACATTCATATTGCTGTTGGCTTTAAGGATTTCTTCCGTACGTTGAATTTCTTCATCGGTATTGTAACGTACATACTCCAGAATAGTTCCGGCAAAGGCTGCTGCCGAAACCTTCTTACCATGCATAAATCTCAGTTCATCCGACAGTTTTTCCAGTTTACACTCTTTACCGATCCAATCTATAAGCTCATCATCAAAACTGTCAATATCAATCAAAAATGCATTTTGAACAATGATATAGCACAGTTCTTCAATTGAATATATATTTTTCCCTATTTTTTCAACAAAGTACGGAGTACTTGCATATGCTCCGGTACAAAGAATCATCTTACTCATGCAGTTATCTCCAAACGATACTTTATATGCTTAGAACTTTAATAAAATCAAATATTAAACTCCTGAGTCCAGCTCTTTCCGCTTCCGGGGAAAAGCTCGCCAAATCCCAGATCTTCCACCCTGAGTCTTACCCTGCTGGCTCCGGTCATATCTATATTAAGTCTTATTCTTGTTGTTCTTTCAGGTCTTTTTTCCAATCCATCAAGAACAATTGCCACATTATGCACCTCACCACCTGTAAGGGGTGTCATAAGAATATCCAGCTTATTTCCCTCGGTAAGGATAGTTTCAATCTGACCTGTTGCTTCATACCAGTTTACTCCGGCATCCAAAAGAGCATGATATACTTCGTTTCCATGCTTTTGCAGACTTATCCCAAGATTAGCCTTAAGCTTATCTTCACCAAGATATACATATTTTGCTCCTGCTTCTGTAGGATTTATTCTCTCTCTGGCTGCTATACTGGCGCCTTTACTGAACATATTGTTTCCCTGAAAAACTCTTCTTGTTCTGCATAAATACTCCAGAGACTTTTTCATCCAGTTATCTTTATACCCGTCTCCCAGCAAAAAAACGGAGGTGATAATGCGATTTTCACAACAGTCTTCCATAATCTTCAAAAAGTTTTCATCAAGACCGGAAAGGGTTTCACCTCGCCTTGAATCATTTGGAATACACTTATCCGGGAGACTTATTTCCTCATATATTTTGGAAGTAATGGTAGCCACAATCGGCTTTGTATTGTGATTAAGGGTAAATCTGTAAACCGTAAGATCGCCATAGCCGTAATCACAGGCAAGTACATCATGTACAGAAAGATCCGGTGACTGATAAAGCATATAATAATAAAAACTTTCTTCATGGCTTTGATAAAACACCTTGATATTTTTCAGATCAAGACCTTCCATAACCCGGTTTAGAACAGCCACCATTCTGTTATCAAGGCATCTTGTGGTAACCATGATTGCATCCACCAGATCCATGGACATTTCCATGGACAAAAGAGACAATGTTCTTTTTATAAACAGAGTAAGAAGAAGTACAGGGTCATACTCAGTATTATCAACGGTGATCATATCCCCTTTTCTGGCAAGACTCACCAGATTTTTCACCTCTATACCATCTTTGTCTGCAATGTGTTTTTTAGCCTCTTTACCATAAAACCACTGATTTACATCATATCTTTTGCATAAAACGGTAGGAATATTATAAAGCTCAGCACCTGCCAGTATGGATAAAGTTTCAGGCATATCAGAATCTGAAGCAAGAAAACTAATCTGCGAAACATCGTCTCCCAGATCATAACCCAGTACAAATCGTTTTGAATTTTTGCTTCCAAATATCATGTGCTACCTCTTTTATTTTAACGGTTTAAAAAGCATTGAAGATAAAAACCTGTTTTTGTAATACTCCTCCAGCAGCTTATCTACTGTCTCATAATCCTGAAGAGTTTTACCTATCATAATATCATTTATTATGCTATATCTTCCGGAGCTGCTGTTTTGCATAATGTCACTGTTAGAAATAGTTCCGCTTTCCGTCAGTTTGTCATTATCATCATCTTTGCCTGTTTCCGTGATGTAATACTGCATTTTTTCACCAAAAAACAGAACAAAGGAAGCTACATAAATTCCATCATACATTTCAGGCATTTCTATGCTGTTATAGGTAGAATTGTCATCCTCATCAGTATCCATTGCATAATGAAGAACGCATTTGCTACCCGGAGTGGTACGATACTCCAGCATGGTTTTATCTGCATATTCCTGCATTCTCGGAAGAACATCTATATATTCATGATAAAATGGAAAATACAGATTTTTTGAGGTTAAATCCTTCAAAAACTGCGCTATAACATTTTCATCCGGCTCAGAGCTTCCTGTATTTTCTGCATAATATCTTAAATATGCCATCTTGCAGACAAGGAGCATAGGATTATTATTGGCGGCTGCAGTTCCTATTCGCTCGAATATATAGTCACCTGTCACGGTGTTTTTTACAAAGCTGTCATAAGCACTTTGAGCAAGGAATGCCATTTCCACATCAACCTTTGCCCCGTTTTTTACATATTCTTTAAAGATATCCACACGTTCACCTACATAGGAACCTGTGTAGAGCATACGGAGAATCATTTTTTCATCCAAAGCATAAGTATCTATGCCAAAGGATCCTGCTGCTCTCCAAAGATCACGCATCTCCTTGGCAGTGCCTTCAAAATTATCCACCAAAAACCTAAGAAGCTGCTCATCATATTTTCCCTTGGAAAAAGCATAGTAAGCTATTGTCACCTCTTCGTAGTCAGGACGTAAAAGCTCCCTGTCCATAAGTCTTCCATAAAGTCTTACTATGATTTTGGGTTCTACTCCATGGGTTCCAAATCTCTTAAGCCAGTCCAGCGCCCTGTCATATATTCCGGTCATTACCATAAGCTCAATCATCTCGTTGCGCTCTGTATCAGTAAGAGTCTGAGGATCTATATCATTAATATATTCAGTCAGCTGCCTTATAAAGTCATTATCATAATAAAAACGTATAAGATTATTTCTGATTTCGTTACGATATGAAGCCCTGACCATATCAGAGGTTGCCAGTTCCCTATATCTGCTAACATTTTCCATAGTTATGGAATAAGCATTTCTTCCAAGCTCACATAAAAACAGATCCAGACTTTCCTTACCCTTTTGAATATAAGGAGTTGTATATGCAGCAAGCTTACCTGGAAGCATCAGCTTATTTACATCATATTCAATTCCCTTACAATATCTGTTGCCATATCTGTCTGCAATAAGAATACTGTAATCAGTTCCATAAAGTGGGACAAAGGCCCTGCCGTTAGAAAGAGGATAATCGATTTCCTTTTCACATTTATCATAAACAACAACTACTCTGGAGGCTAAAGGAGATTCCACACAAATTTCATTGGTATAAAGAATCTGCAAAACCTTATAGCAGTTGGAAGTATCAACCATTTGCCTTGTAAGCAGATTTGTATACAGGTAACCCAGGTCAGCATTAATTCTGCCCTTATCCAACTGACTCATGATAAATCTTTCAATCTGAGGTCTGTAGGTTTCATACAACTCAGGGTACTTATCCCTGTTTTCATAAATATATCTGTAAAGAATTGCATTCTTATCATAATCAAGATCACTTTGATAGGAAAAATACATAAGAACCATACGAGAAATGTCACAGGGAAGATTCCCATCCTCATCCACATAAATAGACATCATATAGTACTCATAAAGTCTGGTGATCCGCAGCTCTCTCTCCACTCCCTTGGCATACCAGTCAAAAGCTTCCCTGTCAGTGATATTACCCTTAATAAGAAGAAGGCAAATTGCTTCGAGTGTAAGATCTGAAGCCTTTGCTTCGTAGCAGAGTTTTAATATCTTAAAAAGTCTTTTGTTATATTTCTTTTCCCTTGAAGCCAAATAAACCAGCTGTTCAATAAGAGACTGGGATAAAAGTTTTTTCTTAAAGCCGTATTCAATTACCGACAGCTCAAAAGAATCAAGTCTTGAAAGAAGTGTCGGAGACTTAACCAGTAGCTGCAGGGCTTCAAGATATATAACAGGACTGTTATTGCCATATTCAAACTGTGTCTGTAAAATCAGCCATTTTTTTGGCATATTGGAGGAATAGCTGTCTGAGACATATAATAACAACCATGCAATTCGCCAATCCTGTGGATTTTTATCGTATATATATTCCATTTTGGAAGCTATATCATTTATATACAGCTCTTCTCTGCTACAAAGAGTAGTCAGGTATAAGTAATAACAGTAAAGTGTGTCTGACCCTTCAGAATCAGATTCTACTATAGGCTGCACCTGATCAAGTATCCATTTGGCTTCATTTATCCTGTCTGCCGTAATAAGGTACTGAGCATTGTACAATTTATAAACTATATTAGTGTCATCAATAGCATTAAGCCTTGATATAAGTTTGCCGGTTTCTGAAAGCCAGGCTTTGGAATTGATTTTTTTGCATCTGAAGGACTCATACACCTTCATCATCCTGACAATGATCTGCTTCTGTTCCTGATAAACAGCAGAAGGACGCTCCATGTTGTAATCCGGAGCCACTGTAATCGGTACCCTTACACTGGTATAGATATTTTTAAAAATAATACTTCCGTAATTATTTCCGTCATGAAGCTTTTCTTTATTTATCTGAAAATGGAAATAGCAGGAATTACCAAGAAAATCGCTGTCCCCTATTCTGTCCTTTTCAGCAGAAATAAAATCTCCGTCAATTTCCACATCAAGATTAGTATATCCCCATCCATTTCTGCTTATGGTAAGAATATGGTCGGATGCTTCAGATGAAGGAACCTCAAGATGAATCTGTGACTGATCCGGAATAAAATCAATAATAGTTTTTTTGTTTATGGCAAGCAAAAACTCTTCTACACTCTGCTCCGCCCCATCATTAACAGCAAGACCTCTGTATAAGCTCTCATACTGACTATCATTTCCGGAAAAAATATTTATGAACTCCTGAGAATAAAACAGCTTTACAGCCTCATCCCAGTTAGTCTTTGCCAGATTGGCAAAATGAAAGAGATTACGAATATCACCAAAGCTTGATGAAATATGAGTAATCGCAATATTTACAACAAAAGGAAGGAGATATTCTCCTTGATTGGAAATAATTCGAAAATCTCCTTTTATAACTTCACCGCCCGCAAGACCGGTGCTGTCAAATCTATATGCCACATCATATTGAGAACCGCTAAATGAATTTGTCAGAACCTCCATTCTAAGCTCGGTTGAAAAAACAGTTCCCTCTGTTCTAAGTCCTGTAGGTCCATAAATTGTAAAAAAACCTTCAGCATTTTCACCACTGCTTAGAGTAAGTTCCAGCCTGGGAACAGAAAAATTCAAATTTCTGTCCTCATATTGAAATTGTCCCCTCATTAACTGTTCAACTATTTTATTCAAGCTTTCCCCATCCCAACGTTTTGTATAATTCTAAAACAAAATAGCAAGCTGCTATCATTTCATTTTATTATACCATAAATAAGCCTGTATAATATAGCAATACTTATATTCTAAAGCTTTGAAAACAGATGCTTTAAAGCATATTTGGATTACATATTCACAGCTTTTATTATTTCCTCTTCCAGTTTTCCAAAATCCACCGGTTTTGAAACATGGCCGTTCATTCCTGCCCTATAACATTTCTCAATATCATCAGAATAGGAATTGGCAGAGACAGCCAGTATCGGTACTGTTTTGGCATCTTCTTTTTTCATGCTTCTGATTACCTTAACTGCCTCGTAACCATCTCTGTTAGGCATCATAAGGTCCATAAGGATTATGTCAAAATGACCCGGCTCTGATTTCTCAAAAATCTCATCAGCAACCACTCCATCTTCAGCATACTCACAATGTGCATCGCTAAAACTCAACATATCCATAAGTATTTCGGCATTAACTTCATTATCTTCCACCACCAGTATGTTAAGTCCGCTAATATCAGTTCTTATATTTTTATCTGTCTCTTTATTTTCCGACTTATCTTCTTTATAAGCATCTTCGTTTATCCAAATCGAATTATCTGAAGAAGGTTCATGACTTTCCGTATATTGCAGCTTCAGTTTAATATAAAAAGCTGTACCTTCATCTATTTTACTCTCTGCGGATATAGTTCCTCCCATAACATCTATAATACTCTTGGCTATAAGAAGACTCATGCCTTTATGCTTCATTTTTTCAGGCGAGTTGGTTATATCAACAGAAAATGGTTCAAACAGATGCTTAAGAGTCTCCTCATCCATTCCAAATCCATCATCTTTAACAGAAATATCTATTTCCTGATATCCGTCCGCAGTTTCATCAGATCCCACCACATTTATCCATACATGTCCATTGTTCCTGTTATACTTTACAGCATTTGAAAGCACGCTTTTAAGAACTTCCACAAGTTTTCCGCTATCACCCATGTATCTGTCGGATATTAGATTTTTTCTCTTCGCTTCTACAATTATATTCTGGCCTCTGGCAGTATATTCTATCGCAGATATAGCTTCTGCTACAGCTTCGGAAATATCAAACTCGCTAATATCAAGCAGCGTATCTCCACTGGCGTTTTTGCTCATCTCAAGAAGGCTGTTGACAAGTCCCAGCATATCTTCATAGGAAATCTTTAACTTATCCACGTATGTTGCAGTTTTATCTTTATTATTAATATTTTTATTTATGAGTTCTATGTAACCACCTATAGCATTCATAGGTGTTCTGAAAATATGAGACATATTAACAAGGAACTGAGACTTGGTTGCATTGGCATTTTGTGCGGCATCCAAGAGTTCATTCATTTCCTTTTCCTTCTTTATCTCATCAGTCTTATCAACAAATGCCAATACACATTTGCCTTCCATTTCAGCCAGATCACTTCTCAAAATACCAAGATCAAAGGTTTTTATTTCATTAGTCTGATTATTTCTGATCTTTATATTTTTATTACGATAACCGCCAACCTCAATATTCTTGGCATCCCTTATAAAGGTCTTATCTGTATCTTCAATAACCAGTTCTTCCAAAAGCTTGTAATTACCTCTGATTTCATCCGGTCTAAGTCCAAAGGCCCAATGAACACTTTCTGAAACAAAATCCGGTTTGTCCTTATCAAGATCAAGCATTATGATCGCATTATTGGTATTTCCCACAAGGGAGTTATATCCTATTTCGCGGTACTTAATTTCACCTTCCTGGCGCTTTCTTTCAATATTTCTGTATTGGTAAAGAAGTAATAATACACTCAAAGCAAGAACTGAAATAATAACCGCCTGCAATATGGTACTTGGAACCTGTGCCCCATCCATATCAGCATCACTCTGATTTTTGTCATCCAAAACCACAAGCATATAATCATCATAATTGATTGGCTGAAAGCAAAGATAATAGGGCTTATTATCTATTTCTATTACTTCTACATCTGTTCCCTTATTTGTAAGAGCAATCTTAAAAGCCGTAAAGTCAGAAGAAGAAAAAGAAGCATTTTCTACATACGTATAGATATTGTCATACTTATCTTCACTAAGAGAACTAAATATAATATACCCATCTTCATCTACCATAAAAATATTTGAAGATCTGGCATACTCTCCATTAGTCAGAAGAAGCTTTATAACATTCATATCTATTCCTATACCAATGGCATCAAACTCAAAATTATTATAGGTGCCTGTAAGGGGAGAAATATAGAGATCCTGTTTTTTACCATCAGGTGAAGTTTCTCTTACAACAGAACGTTTTCCGGCATAAGCTGCTGCCTTAATTTTCAAATAATTATTTTCAAAAGTACCTTTTTCCCCTTCTGAAGTTATATAATCCCCTTCTTCATTCATAAAGTAAAAGGTATCAAATTTCCAAATATTCTTTTGATCATCTATGTATAAGCGCAAGTCTTCATCATTATACTTTCCATCGGAAATAATGTATTTCCAACTGTTAAGCAAATCTTCATTCTTGCTTATATAGGAATTAATATTTCCTGAAATCATTGCATACAAATTAGTCAAAGTATACTGCTTTGACTCAAATAAAAGATTATATTTAATTTTTCCGGCAATAGTTGCAACTATTGCTGTTATGATCATACAGACAAAAAGTGTAATAATTATCTTATGGTTTTTCTTAATCATAAATCACCCTAATTTGAATATATGGCTATACACAATAATAATATCAATTTCCGTCAACAATTTCTTCTAATTTAGATTAATTTTCTTACTTTTTATATTTTTTTTACTCAAAAAATAATAGAACAAAGAATGTCGCTTGCGACATTCTCGCGCCGAGCGCGGCCTAATTTATGCAACATTTACCTATCGCGCGAGTGCGCATCCTTAGCGGAGCGTTTTTTATATCATAGGAAAGCAATTTCCTATGATATAAAAAAACGGTCCCTGAAATATTATCAGGGACCGTCCAATATCCGGAAAAAATTTGTCTAAACCTTATTTCGTTAACAGCATCATTATATCGTTGCTTCTCTGAATAAACTTTGTCATAGCCTCAGCTTCAAGTGGTGCATTCTGAAGCTTTGCAAGATCATAAAGCTGTTCACAGATCATTTCATTATTGTCACCATCTTCATGCTCCATTACATACTGAACAAGAGGATGATTTGCATTAAGTACAAGAGTCTGACCTTCATCACCGAAGTTGCCCATACCCATGCCATTTATCTGATACATCTTCATCATATCCTGCATACGTCTGCTCTCTTCGGAAACAGTAAGAATTGATGCCACCTTTTTGTCCTTGATCTTCTCAATCTTTACTGCAAGCTTATCATTTTTAAGAGCCTTCTTCATCTTGTCTGAAATCTTTGTGGCAGCCTCTTCAAATTCCTTTTCAGCCTTCTTGGAAGTCTTTGACTTAAAGGTATCTGTGAGATCTGCATCTATTCTCTGGAATTTTATATTCTCATTCTTGGATTCAAGCTGCTGCATAAATGGTACATCAATATTGTGATTTAATATAAATGCTTCCATCTTCTGAGCCTTAAACATGTTTATATACTGGCTCTGCTGCTGTTCATCCGTAACATAATATATGATTCTGGGCTCTTTTTCCTTATCGTCCTTATTATCTGCAGAATCCTTATTTTCTTCATTATTAACAGGATTACCTTCTGAATCTACAACCTCTGCTTCAACCTTATCACCATTCTCATCTGTGGCATTCTCAGCCTCTTTTTCAGCATCCTTGTTGATCTGAAGGGCTTCAGGGAGTGTAAGGTACTTGCCATCCAGATTCTTAAAGAGGATATAATCATTCATCTTCTCACAGAACTTATCATCCTTGAGGCATCCATATTTAATAAATGGGCTGATATCATCCCAGTATTTATCATAATTTTCTTTATCTGTCTTACAAAGACCTGCCAGCTTATCAGCAACCTTTTTACTGATATAATCTGAAATCTTCTTAACAAAGCCATCGTTCTGAAGAGCACTTCTGGAAACGTTAAGAGGAAGATCCGGACAATCAATTACACCCTTTAAAAGCATAAGGAATTCAGGAATAACTTCCTTAATGTTATCAGCTATAAATACCTGGCTGTTATAAAGCTTGATTGTACCTTCGATTGATTCATACTCAGCATTGATCTTAGGGAAGTATAAAATACCCTTAAGATTGAAAGGATAATCCATATTAAGGTGAATCCAGAAAAGTGGTTCCTTATAATCATGGAAAACTGTTCTGTAGAATTCAAGATACTCTTCCTTAGTACATTCATTTGGAGTCTTAGCCCAAAGAGGATGTGTATCATTTAAAAGCTCAGGTCTCTTTCTGATCTTAAGCTTTGCTTC
Source organism: Butyrivibrio sp. (assembly GCA_024680925.1). GTDB lineage: Bacteria > Bacillota > Clostridia > Lachnospirales > Lachnospiraceae > Butyrivibrio. The sequence goes on along the minus strand of JAILBM010000036.1, from coordinate 6,413 downwards.
CTCTTCCTTAGCCTCTTCACCCTCTTTTGCTTCCTTTTTCTCAGCAGGAATTTCTTCTATAACTACATCAGTATCCTTTTTCTCGGAAACCTTTATTGTTTCTGTATCCTGCTCATTTTCTCTTGAAAGGAATATCTCATAAGGCATAAATCCGCAATACTTCTTTATAACTTCTCTTGCCTTATATTCATTACAGAACTCAACACAATCCTCAGAAACATGCATTGTAATGGTAGTACCTACTTCAGTCTTGTCTCCGTCCTCCATTTCGAATTCGGAACCGCCATCGCAGGTCCAATGTACAGGTGTTGATCCCTCTTTATAAGATAAAGTATCAATTTCAACAACATCTGCAATCATGAAGGTTGAATAAAAGCCAAGACCGAAATGACCTATGATCTGATCATCACTGGCCTTATCCTTATATTTTTCAAGGAAATCTGTAGCACCGGAAAAAGCTACCTGATTGATATACTCCTCAACCTCATCGGCTGTCATACCAATACCATTATCTGTAATCTTTATTGTTCTTTCTTTATCATTAAGCTCAACACTGACCTTTGGTGTAAATCCTTCAGGAAGGGCATAATCACCCATTGCATCAAGTTTTCTAATCTTTGTAATAGCATCACATGCATTTGAAATTACTTCTCTGTAGAAAATGTCGTGGTCAGAATACAGCCACTTTTTAATAATAGGGAACATGTTCTCACTATTGATTGACAAATTACCTTTTTTTGCTGCCATTTGAATCACTCCTTTATTCTAGGGCCTTAGGCCTTAATATTCTTTTTGTGTTAATCCCACTAGAACAAAGTTTAATTCTATTGGAGTAAAAAGTCAATAAAAAATTAGCACTCATTCAAGATGAGTGCTAACATTTTATAAAAATTTAATCTTTTCACGTAATATCATTCAAAATATTTTTCATAAATATCAAAAAAGCTATTGGTGGTTACATTCTCATTTTTAACAAGAGCTACAGAATTCCATAAATTCATATTTATATCTCTCGAAATATTAGAAGCAAATTCATCGTAATGCTCGTTAAATACCTGAGAGCGCCTCTTTTCCACTATTTTCAATTTATTGGCTTCTGTTTCTTCCTTATTGAAGGTACTTATACACTTTAAGATATAGTATCCATCCTCGGTTTCAATGATATTACTGACTTCATCCGTTCCAAGATTAAAGGCCTCCGTTTCATAGACACTTTCCTTTTCACCTTTGCCAAAGGAAATAATGGATTCATCAGCCTCATTGTAGCTATCCATTAGATTTTCAAAGCTGACACCATCTTTAATCTGTGACAGAATATCTTTAGCCGTACTATAAGCCTCTGCTTTTTCAGAGGCATCGAACTTTCGGCAATTACCATCTTCGTCTATGGAATAGGTTTTTATCAAAATTTGCTCTACAGTAATCGTCCTTGCCTCATCATCACTGATCTCGGGGTTTATATCCTTTATTATGTATTCATAAACCTTATTAGCCAGAGCATATTCTGCATAAAGATTAGTAACGGTTTCTATGGATATGTTATTCATGGCCTCTATTTCTTCGCCATTTAGAGATTCATAATACTCCTCCCCTGCCTTTGATGCCTGGGCGGATTCAGATTCATCCAAAGCTACCCCATTTATCTCTGCAAGTAAAACCATGGTCTTTATCTGAGCTATTTCAGAAAGAGCTTTTTCCTTAAGCCTGTCCTCAATGGTAGTATCTTCGTCAATCTGAACAGACAAAATCTCACTTCCAAGGGCTCCTTCATATTCATTCTGTATATTTATCAGATATACCATTACTTCAGATAAGCTGCAGGATGAATCCTCTATTCTAAATACCTCATCTGAACCAAAGCCTGTTGTGAATACAATTTTTGTATTATCTGACAAAGAGCAACCTGTTAAGAATATTGTCATTAGCAAAAATGAAAGTATTTTTTTCATGTTGATTCCTTAGCTGTGTTTTGCAAGGATGCTTCGTGCAACACTAATTCCATTAGCGCTTGCCTGCTGCAATCCTCTTGTTATTCCGGCTCCGTCTCCAATTGCTCTTAAACCGCTAACACTGGTTTCAAAATCTCTGTTTACTATAACTTTATTGGAATAGAACTTTACTTCTACACCATACAAAAGAGTTTCATCTGAAGCAAGACCCGGTGTAACTTTATCAAGGGCCTGAATCATTTCATCAAGGTCAACCATTATACGATGTGGAAAAACCAGTGACAAATCTCCCGGAACAGCATCCTTAAGAGTCGGAATAAGATTATTTCTACACAGTCTTTCCTCCGTGGTACGTCTTCCTCTCTTAAAGTCTCCGTAGGTCTGAACAAGAATCTTTCCTCCGCAAAGCATATTGGATAATTCCGCAATCTTTTTACCGTATTCAATAGGTGTCTTAAAAGGTTTTGTAAAGTTCTTGGAAACCAGCAGGGCAAAATTGGTGTTATTGGTCTTATACTCTTTACCCTTATAAGCATGCCCGTTTACTACAGCAAGACCGTTTTCATAGTATTCTGTAGCAACCTCTCCGGATGGATTAGTACAAAAAGTTCTAACCTTATCATCAAAAGTCTTGGCATGATAAATAAGCTTTGCTTCGTAAAGGTTCTCATTAAGGAACTGCATTACCTCATCTCTTGCCTCAACTCTGACACCTATGTCAACTGTACCGGGTTTAGTCTCAATGCCTATTTCCTCACACTTTTGTCTAAACCAGTCTGCTCCCTCACGTCCAACTGCACTCACAATTTCAGATGCATAATATACATCACCGCTACTTGTCTTAACTCCTGTTGCAACGCCATCTTCCACTATAATCTCATCAACCATTGTATTAAAAATAAGATCTACACCCTTATCAAGAAGATGCTGCTGCAGCTTTGAATATATTTTATAGCCTTCCTCGGTACCAAGATGTCTGATAGGACATTCTACGAGCTTTAAATTGGCATTTATGGCTTTTCTTCTAATCTCACGGATTTCTTTTTCCTTATCAAGGCCATAAACGTTGGTATCAGCTCCAAACTTAAGGTAAATATTATCTGATTCCTTAATAAGCTTTGTGGCTTCGTCATAACCAAGGATATCCGGAAGAGTTCCTCCTACATCAGGAGACAGTGAAAGCTTTCCGTCCGAAAAAGCTCCTGCTCCCGCAAAACCTGTGGTAATAGAGCAGGGTTTACATCCTACACACTGCTTTGTTACACGTTTTGGGCACTGTCTTTTCTCTATAGAACGTCCTTTTTCTATGATCAGGACCTTAATGTCAGGCTTTTTTTCCTTAAGCTCATAAGCGCAGAATATACCACCCGGACCTGCACCAATAATTATTACGTCATACTTATTACTCATAAAATCTCCTATCTGTCTTTCATAAATAAAATGAAAGAAATAGCCATACCCTACGTAATTTCTAAGAAGCTAAGTAAGATATGGCTTAATTATAAAAATAAAGATCACACTGCCAATTTAATAATAAAGTGCACTGATTCCTATAGCACCGATAAGTATTATCAGCACAACACAAATAGCAATCCAAATCAGTGACCATATGAGTGAGGCTTTAAAAAAGTTACTCTTACTCTTTTTCTCTGAATTACTAAATGCCCAAACAAATATAAGAATAATATTTGCTACAGGTATCATCAAAAGAAGCATAGTCAGAAGCCATTCCTTAACACTAACCGGCTCATTGAGCAAATCCATATTTTGTTGCATATATGGGTTTTGCTGATAATTTTTCTGAAAATCTCCCTGATACTGCTGGTATCCATTATTAAAATTATTACCGCCATTATTGGCACTCTGCTGATAGTAATTACTCTGATTATTATTCTGAGCCTGCTGATAATTATTCTGAGCATCTCCGCCTAAAGCCTGAGAGGCCGCTGCATTCATAGCTCCTGCAGCTTCATTTACTCTGTTTTCAGGTTCATCCATACCCAGCTGAGAATTATCTGCCATATATGGCTTAGCATCCATTTTTGCTCCGCAATTACCGCAAAACACAGCATCATCTTCAAGCATTGTTCCGCAATTAGTACATTGTTTCATTAATTATCCCCTTAAAAAAACTGTTTTCATTATCTAATACCGATTAATAGTTTACTCCCAACTCATGTAAATCTGCAACAACTTGTTGATAGTTCTTATAGATAATACCGTGAATACCAAGTTTTTTGGCAGCCACTATGTTCTTTTCCGTATCATCTATAAAAACACATTCTTCAGGCTTAAGATCATATCTGGACATTAAAAGCTTATAGATTGCTGGATCAGGCTTTATAACATGATCTCTGTAGCTTAATATTCCGCCGTCTACATAATCCAGAAATCCCATGGCATCTCCATTGGGTTCCAAAGCAAAAGAGGAATAATTTGAAAGTACAAGTACCTTGTAGCCTGCGGCTTTTACAGCTTTGATCCACGGAATGGCTTCATCTCTCTTTGTAACTATTCCTTCAAGGTCTGTAAAGGTAGACCTGATCTCTTTTTCAATCTCGGGGTCTGCAGCCACAAAACCATCTACGATTTCTTTTAAATCTTTATTTCCAAGGTCAAATTCATCCCAGGCTGAATGGTTTTCTACAGAAGCCTTTCCTATACGAGCTGACATTTCATCATCATAACCGCCATGGCTCTTAATAAATGCTTTCCATTCAAAATTGACAAGAACATTACCTATATCAAAAATAACTGTTTTTATCTGTCCCTCAGGAATGATATTGCCATCCTTGTCATGAAGTTTGTCACTTTCCATAGCATCCAGAGAAGCAATATTATGCTTACCCGTAATGGCGGAATAAGCCCATAGGAAAATCCATAAAATAATAGGGATTGCTATGGTAGCACCTACACAGGCAAAAAATATGTTCTGTGTTCCAGGTTTTCCAAGGATTGCTGCCACCAATAGCACCAAATACATTCCCACAAGTATGATTATTCCAATCCATGCGGCTATCTGTTTAACTGTTAGCTTTTTATTCATTTAGATAAAGCACTCTTTCTATATATGATATCGCTTCTGCTTGGTCCGTTTGAAACCATGGTAATTGGGAATCCGATTTCTTTTTCAATAAATTCGATATACTTACGGCAGTTCTCAGGAAGCTCTTCATAAGTCTTAATGCCTCTGATATCGCATTTCCATCCCGGAAGTGTCTCATAAACAGGCTTAGCATCCTTTAAAAGACGTGTTACAGGGAAGTCTTTGGTAACTTCGCCATTAATTTCATAACCTACACATACAGGGATCTCGTCAAGATATCCAAGTACATCAAGAACTGTAAATGCAACATCTGTTGCACCCTGAAGTCTGCAGCCGTACTTACTTGCTACACAGTCATACCATCCCATACGACGTGGACGACCTGTTGTAGCACCATATTCGCCGCCATCTCCACCTCTGCGTCTAAGCTCATCTGCTTCTTCACCAAATATCTCTGAAACAAATTCGCCTGCACCTACAGCTGATGAATATGCTTTATTAACAACAACAATCTGCTTGATTTCATAAGGAGCAATACCTGCACCGATTGCGCCATATGCTGCAAGAGTTGAAGAAGAAGTAACCATAGGATAAATACCGTGATCAGGATCCTTCATTGTTCCAAGCTGTCCTTCAAGAAGAATTGTCTTACCTTCCTTAACAGCTTTGTCAAGGAAAAGAGCTGTATCTGCAACAAACGGCTTAACCATATCTCTGTACTCATGTAATGTATTAAGAAGTTCTGCAGGATCAATAGGATCCTTGTGGTAAAGATTCTCAAGAAGTATATTTTTCTGTACGAGAACTCTTTCTACCTTCTCCTTTAATAAATCATCATCAAAAAGTTCATTAACCTGAAAACCAATCTTGGCATATTTATCTGAATAAAATGGAGCTATACCTGACTTTGTTGAACCGAAAGACTTTCCTGCCAATCTCTCCTCTTCATACTGATCAAAAAGAATATGATAAGGCATAACAATCTGGCATCTGTCTGAAATTAGAAGGTTAGGCATTGGAACGCCCTTTTCAGTAATAGATTTTACCTCATTAAAAAGAACAGGAATATTAAGTGCAACACCATTACCTATAATATTTGTAATATGCTGATGGAATACACCTGACGGAAGTGTGTGAAGTGCAAACTTACCATAATCATTTACTATTGTGTGACCTGCATTTGCACCACCCTGGAAACGAATGACTACATCAGCCTGATCAGCCATCATATCTGTAATCTTACCTTTTCCTTCATCACCCCAGTTAGCGCCTACTACTGCTTTAACCATTTTATTTCCTCCAATTTTTATAAATATAGAACTGACTTAATAAATATACTATTAATATTTTCATAAGTAAAATCAATATTATTTATAATTAATATAAGTTTTTGTTATATTACCCCTTAATCTTCCCCT
>JAILBM010000256.1 GCA_024680925.1 Butyrivibrio sp. | reverse complement strand
AATTACGGTACTCTTTCCACCAATTATCAGCTTGCCAGAAATGGTACTGTAGGAGGAATTGTCGGATATGTAAGAGAACCTGTAAATGGACATACCTATAATATTATTTCCTGTGAAAACCATGGCTTTGTTAATTACTTTACAAGTAAAGGTGCCAATGACTGTGCCGGAATTCTTGCAGAGGTTAATACACAGGGAAGTTCCGAGCAGATTTATATCAATGTAATAGACTGTATAAATGGTTCTGATGCTACCGTTTATGCTTATTCCATGGCAGATGGAATTGTATCCTGGATAGGTGGTGACAATACAGAAAAGACAGCAGTCCATATTGACAGATGCAGGAATTACAGTAGTAACCTTCTTACCAGAAATAATACAGGAAGCGGTGTTCCAAATTCCAGAGGAAGAACAGGCGGAATATACGGAACAAGTACAACTCCCGGTAGTGACTATGGTTATGTATGCATTACAAATTGTTTCAGTGTAACTTTAAATGCAAGTAATACAGGAACTACAAATGACACCGGTGGCTATCCTATATCCTTTGCTCAGGAAGGAACAGGTACAGGTGCACTGAAAGACTGTGCAAATAACTATTATATGGACAGCATCAGCTTTGAGAGTGCCAGAGCTATTAATGACTTTGACAGCAGAATAAATACAGGAGCTTATATATCCGGAGCCATTCTGCAATATACGGATCAAAGCGGAGATGCTCAGAGTAAAGGCATAAATGATGCTCTTACAAACAATACCTTAAAGAATGCTTTTGATGGAAGTACAAGTACCTATGCTGCTCAGGATTATCTTTTAAATTCTGAAGCTACAATAATTATTACCTTAAGTGAAGAAACTTATATAGATAGTGTAGATGTAACAGCCTGGGCCAGCAATAGTACAGATAAGAGTGAAACCATATCCGTATCCGGGTCATCTACAGGTGCCCAGACCTTTACTTCAACCACTACAAATTCCTATGAGCTTGCCCAGTCTGTAAGTTCCATAGAAGTAGTGGTAAATAGTGGAACCAAGGAGCATGGAGGCGATAGATTTACTATATATGAAATTGATTTACTACTCTCTGATGGCTCAGAACTTGTATTTTCAAGTGATCTGGATTATGGAGAGCAGTATGGTGCAGATTATCTTGGCGCCACCCGTTTATTTAACGGATATTCTGCTACAGCTACCACAAGCCAGGCTCAATATGGCAATTATTTTGCAGCGCTTGTTTCAGATACGGAAGTACCTTGCTATGTCCTTTCTACCAACGGATACAGCATTAATGAGACATCAGGCGGAAATGATGTTATAAGAGATGCTTCGCAAAATACTGCAGCTTCAATCATGTTCAGATATTCGGGCTCTGATGCTGTTATAGATGATGTTTTTAAGCAGTATCTTGATTATATAGATTCCCTTGGATGGCAGGCACCTATAAATGTTGATATTAATAAGACAGCATCTGATGATGATGAAACCATAGGATCCTATAAGGTAACCTGGGATGATCCAAATGTTAATCCAAGTGCTTCAAGCTATATTGTTACACTTTATGTTTATGAAGCTTCTCTGAACGATACTGTAAGTTATAGCAACGGAGTATTGTATGATTCTTCGGGAAATGCATTAAGTGTAGCGGAAACAATTACAGATACCGTATATAACAAGAGTGCTTCCTTCAATATTACTGACAGTGATTCCATAAATACTCTTACAAATGATTATTACGTTTTAGCAAAGGTAGTGGCAGTGGGTTCAAGTGAGCAGTCTGATGAAGGAGTATCGGGATATATTAAGCTTCAGCCTTCACTTCTTAGCCCTGAGCTTGAAGTGGTTAGAGTTAACAGTAAATGGTATATAAGACTTGCCAATGCAGATGAATACGAAGAGATGTATATGGATTCAGAGGGCAACTGGCTTCTTGATTTCTATATTAAGGCAGTTATTGTATATACAAACAGTACCAGCGAATATGAAATCAATGTTACTGATGGAAAAGTTAAGATTTCGGGAGATTACTATGATTACTGTGCTGTAAACAGTAGCGGATCACTTGTTTCATTTAACGATATCACCAACAGACCGTTAAGAGGAACAGCGGTACCACAGGATGATGATGTTTCGAACTATATAAGATCGACAGTATTCAGTTCAAATATATATGTTCCTAACGGTATATATCCATCGGGTATGAGCCTTACTGTAGATGAATCCGCTTCAAACGGATACGGATTTGCAGGAAGCAGCTCCAATGATCTTACATATACGGCAGCAGTTACCCTTACAACCACTGCAGCCTATTCACAGATATACAGAGCTGAGCTTTTGGCAGATGCAGGAGATGGAAACGGATATCAGACAACCGTTGCCACCAAGGATATAGCCCTTTCGTCAGGAACTCAGACTATATTGGAATTTAATAATATTTCCTCAGATGTTCTTGAAAAGTATGAAGGCTTTAAGGTGGCATTGTATTATGCAAGTTCAGGTCTTGGCCCTGTTTATACCTACAGAGAGATAACTGATGAGGATGATATTACTACGGTTTCAGCATATACAACTCCGAGAAACTATGGATACGACAAGGTATATGTAAGTGAAGACGAGACAGAATATTATTATGCAGATCCTCTTTATGTAAATTCAGGATCGGCAAGCACTCCGGACTACTGGATAGGCGATTCTACGGCAACATTTACAGCGGCCCCGGTTCTTGAAGATATAGAATGTCTTATTGGTATTTATGACGGTACTACATTTACAGAAAATGAAGAGGGTAGTCTGTTATATCATTTTGCATGGGATAAGGATGTTACAACAGAATATGACTATGAAGTTGTGATGTATGGCATAAAAGACGGTACAAAGACTCTCATTGATACTTCATATGATTCTGAAACCTTTATGGGTAGAAACGGTGATTCAGATAAAGATTTTTATCTTAATGCTGATGAATATGCTTACGATGAAATCTACATAAAGGTTACGACCCTTGTAAGTAACAGCGATACCAATACCATAACTATCGGTAAATCAAGTAATGAGACAACAACAGTTAAAAAACGCCTTTCTCAGCCACTTGCCATAAATTACGCTGCAACGGACATTGATGAACTTCTTTATTCCTTTAACTGGAGTGCTTATACGGATGAGGATGAGATAGAAGCCTGCGCAGGATATAAGCTCATGATTTCATATGTAAATGAATCTGCTGAAACAGTGAAAGAGCAAAT
>JAILBM010000026.1 GCA_024680925.1 Butyrivibrio sp. | reverse complement strand
TGAGGCTGCAAGAATTGACGGCTGCGGATTGTTTAGAACTTTCTTTAGAATAATCCTGCCACTTATGAAGCCTGCCATATCCACTGTAGGAGTTTACTCATATCTTCAGTGCTGGAATGAATTTATGTTTGCCAATGTATTTATTTCAGATTCTGCGCACAGAACTCTTCCTGTAGGTATCAAAGCTCTTTCCGGCCAGCATACCACAGAGTGGGGGCCTATAGGCGCAGCCCTTGTAATAGCAACCTTTCCGACTTTGATAGTCTATATAGCCCTTAGCAGAAAAATTCAGGCAAGCTTTATTGCAGGAGCAGTCAAAGGATAAAGTTAAATAGCAGGTTTTTTAGTTTTTATCTTAATTTAAAAAATAGCAATATCTGATTATCATTGTTTTTTAAATATGGTTAAGATAAAGAAAAAACGGAAATTATTATAAGCAATGAAATTTTCAGGGGTTAAAGAATATACAGGAATAAAAGAAAAACATACATTGTCTTCAGGTCTGAAAAAGCTGATATTCGGGATAGTTTTTATAGTCGTGATTTCTTTTATGATGTCAACCTATGTTATAACAGCCAATGAGCAAATGGATAATAATATCCAAAATGCCGAGAATGTTCTAATGATACTTTCCAGCAATATTACTTCGGAAATGCAAAAATACACATCGCTTTCCAGACTTGTAATTACTGAGGAAAGATTGGTGAGCTTTTTGCGTGCACCTGTCTCATCCGTTGATATTGGAATGATAAATGATGCCCGATACGGAATCATGGACATTTTAAATGTAACGGAGGGTGTTGACTGTGTAATGGCCTTTCGCGAAGACATGATAATGGTTGCCACCAATCGTTTTACTTATGACTATGACTACGAAGTCATGAATGGCGAAGCCTGGAAAAAAGAAATCTATGACAGGCTTGGCAGCGTGGTTTTTATGCTTAACAGCAATAATATAGCCTGTAAGTATGATGGAAGAGCCGTGGTTACCATAGGCAGAGCCATCTATGATATAGATTCCCAGGACAGAACCGGAATACTTTTGATGAATATATCAGGCAGTGTTTTTGACAGGATGCTTTTGGGACTTAAATATGATGATATATGTATAGTCGGTAATGACGGAACCTTTATTGCAGGCAACAGTGAATACGCAGATTGCTATGATGAAAGTTTTAATTCAGAGGATATTGTTCACAGAAATATAAAACTAAAGGGTAAAAAAATGTTTTTATCAGGGTGCAAGGTTAAGGATATGCCTCTGGTTATTTTACGGGTTGTTCCCTACGGCATGGAAGGAATCCCCTTTAGAATGTTATGTATACTTTTATTTCTTATGATAGTTTTTTTTCTGATGGCTTCAATAGTTATTATTTATATAAGAGATAATATAACCGAACCTATATTTAAGCTTTCCAAATCTATGGAAAAAAATAAGCTCGAAGGAGAGCTTAAGAAAATAGATGTCTACGTTCCAAACAGCGAACTTGATATGCTTCAAAATGATTATAACAACATGATAGATCATGTAAATGAGCTTATTGATAAACTGATGGAAAAGGAAAAGAATCTTCAAAAAGCTCAGATGAGGGTTCTTCAGGAACAGATAAAACCACATTTTTTATATAACTCAATTGAGACTATAGGTTTTATGGCTATGGATGCAGGAGCAGAGGATGTTCATGATGCTTTGGAAACTCTTGGAAGCTTTTACAGAAATTTCCTCAGCAAGGGAGATAAAGTAATAGCACTTTCCAGGGAAATAACTATAGTCAGGGATTATCTGTCCTTGCAAAGACTTCGATATGGCGACATAGTGGAGGATAAATATGAAATAGAGGAGGATACTCTCAATTTCATTATTCCCAAGCTTATACTTCAGCCCCTGGTGGAGAATAGCATATATCATGGCATCAGGTTAAAAGGAGAAAAGGGACAAATAATAATAAGCAGCAAGCTTAAAGACAGGGAGCTGCATCTGATAATAAAGGATACAGGTATAGGCATGAAAAAAGAGCTTATAGACAAAATACTTGTATCTAAAAGAGAAGAAATGAACAATACTCAGACAGAAAGCTTTGGATTGTGGGGCACGATTGAAAGAATACGCTATTATGCAGGCAAAGATGATGTGGTAAGTATAAGGAGTGAAATCGGAGAATATACCGAAATAGAACTGATTATACCGGATATGCCTGCAGAGAAGGGGGAACAGCATGCCGCAGAGAACATACAGAGTAATGATAATCGATGATGAGGAATCCGCCAGAAAGCTTATGAAAGCGGGAATAGATTATGAGAGCTTTAATATGGAGGTGGCAGGAGAGGCTGCCAGCGGAATAGAGGCTATAAATGTTATTGATGATATAAAACCCGATATAGCCTTTGTGGATATTTCTATGCCTTTTATGGATGGTATCGAATTTACTGAGACAATTACTGCCAGGTATTCAGATATTATAATAATTATCATGACAGCCTTTGATGAATTTGAATATGCAAGAAAATGTGTAAGCCTTCCGGTCTTTGAATATATGCTAAAGCCCATGGTCAGATCTGAGGTAAATAAGGTTCTTGAAAGGGCGAAGGATAAGCTGGATAACTGTGTAGCAGCTTTGGATGAAAACAACATTTATGAAGAGATAGCAGGTGAAGCCAACTCTACTGAAATGATAAAAAAATACGTCAAGGAAAATTTTACCGATTCAAAGCTGAATCTGTCTTTTATATCCCAGGAATTTGGCTTTAGTTCAAGTTATCTTTCAAGAAAGTTCAAACAGGATACAGGTCAAAATTTTGTGGAGTATCTTACAGAGCTTAGAATGAAAAAAGCTATACGTTATGCGGAAAGCGGTTTTAAAATGTATCAGACTGCTTCCAAAGTGGGGATTCCGGATCCTAATTATTTTAGCAGATGCTTTAAAAAATATACCGGAAAAAGTTATTCCGATTTTACTTCGGGCAGCAATTAAATCCATTTATTAAGTAAAGATAAACTTATAAATATAATATTAAACAAGGGCAGATAGTGTTGCTGTTGACAAAAACGATTTGTTATAATTAGTCCAAACATAACTGTAATATCGTTAGGAGAAAAATGGACTATAAAGAATCTGGCTCAGATAAAGCGATAGCCGGTGCAAATCTGATTATTTTGATTGCATTTAGCATAACTGCAGTGATTCTTTTATCAGAAATAGTAATCAACGGATGGGATACAGAAGCATTTTTTATTACACTAGGGTTCCTGATTAGTGCCTGGTATCTGAATCTTATAAAAAGATTAAACAGTGTACAGCGAGTTTGGCTATATGCTGCTTTTATGATGTTCTGCTTTTTTTATTATGGTATACACCAGAATAGTCTTAACGATCTTTCTTTATCTATAGTTGTTATAATTCTTGTTTTTTTTATTGCAAGACTCAGAAGCATTATATGGCTTGCAGTCTTTACTTATTTTTTCACTGTTTTATACAATTTAGCCAAGGTTGACTGGCAGCTTGGTGAGAACTATTTTATCAGTACCTTTGAGCTTTTGTTCCAGTTTTCCCTGGTATTGCTTGCAGGTTTTGTTGCACATCTTTTTATTACAGAGAGAAATGCCGAAAGAAAGAATTATCTTTATGAGAAAAGTATCTCAGACGGTTATCAGGATGTTGTAATGGAAGAAACCAGAGTGGTAGCCAGAGAAATGGGAAAGCTGGCTATAGATATAAAGGGAGAGCTTTTGATCCTTAACAAAGAAATCCAGGATAAGCTTAAACAGGAAGAATTCTCCATTCAGATGCTGATCCTTCTTGATAAGCAAAGACAGCTCCAAGGGCACCTTACTGATTTAAAGGATTTTTCTGATTTAATGTCAGGAAAAATTCATAATGAACCGGAAGTATATGAAGTACTTAATCTGGTAAGTCATTTGAAAGAAGAACGCCAAAAGCGAGATACCAGAAATGACCCGGATCTTATTATTGATCTTGATCCTATGACTCCCAAAGCCATGTACGGAGACTGGGAAAAAATTTTAAAAATATTAAAGCATCTTATAGATAATGGAATCAAATATACTACAAATAGTGAGAATCGCGGCGGTGTACATGTGAAAATCTATCCCAGGTTTTATGGTGATGACTGTAATCTTTGCATAGAAGTAAATGACACCGGAATCGGAATGGTAAATTCCGATAGGGAAAGGCTTTTGGAGCTAATAAACAGCGGAAGAGCTTCGGATTATCGTCCAGGAGGCCTTGGCCTTGGCCTTTGCCTTGTTACGGGATTTACCAAATGCATGGGCGGCTTTTTTAATCTGGAAAGTCAGTGGCAGAAGGGAACTTCCATTTGTATCAGTATACCTCAAAGAGTTTCCGATGCTGTTCCATGTATGTCCTATGATCATAAATCGGAAATGTGTCTTGCTTATGAAGATTTGAGATTTGATGACGATATATTAAATAGCTATTATGAAGATCTGTTCAGGAATTTTTCCGAAAAGCTTGATCTGCCTTCATATGCTGTTAAGGATGAAAATGATATAAAAAAACTTTCAAAGGCATACCGTAAGGTCTGTCTTATTGTCGACTCTGCGTGTTATGACAAAGACAGCTCCTACTATGAGGGACTGGAAAATGTATTTCTGGTTGTTCTTGCAGGTACAGATTATGTACTTAAAGACGACAGCAAAGCTCATTTACTTCATAAAGCTTTATGTACTGCAGATTTGGTACAGATGCTGGATCTGGCCAAGAGAACCATAAGGAGAAGAAGGAGGGGAGAAGATAATATTGAAGAACTTCTTCCTGAGAATCTGATTGGTATTTGGAATCTCAGCCAAAAAAATATTGCAAAAAAGGGTGGTCAAAGAATACTTATTGCCACTGACAGTATGGCTGACCTTCCACCGGAAATATCTGAGGAGTGTTCAATTCCTGTTATACCGTTTCGCATTTTTCCGGAACATTCCAGTTTCCTTGACGGTCTGGAAATTTCACAGGAATGTGCCCTTAATTATTTTAATGATCATGGCGGTGCAATACATTCCATGGCTCCTGATGAAAATGATTTCCAAAAGTTTTTTGAAGAAAATCTTAAATATGCCGGACATATTATTTACATAAGCACAGCCAAAAAAGTCAGTGTGGCCTATGAAAGAGCATTAAAAGTTGCAGGAAAGCTTAAAAATGTAACAGTAGTAAATTCAGGTCAGGTTTCAGGTGGAACCGCCCTAATGGCAATCCTTGCCAACGAGAAGGTTAAGGAAGGAAAAAGTGTAGAAGAAATAGTTAATTATCTTGAAGAACTAAGACCAAAGATAAAAACTACTTTCCTTATAGAAAACCTTGATCATCTGGCATATATAGGACGGGTAAGTAAAGCTCTTGGAGTTCTTGCCCACACATTTATGCTGCATCCCGTAATTGTCATGAAACACGATTCCATGAAAATGGGAAATGCATTAATCGGAAATATGGATTATTCCAGAGAGCGTTATATAAATAGTATTTTCAAAAAGAACAGGAAGATAGATCTTCGGTATGCTTTTGTTGGATCTGTAGGTATCAACGGACGTGATCTTATGGGACTGGAGCAGCTTCTTTTGACTAAAGGAAATTTTCAGAAGGTAATTATGAGAAGAGCCTCTGCTGCTATATCAATAAATTGCGGAGTGGGAACCTTTGGAATCATTTATGTAGAAAAATAATGGAGTTAACGGATGAAAAATAACCCCTTTAAATGGTTGACAGCAGTACTGATCATAGCTGCGGTCACACTATCCTCATTAGTATATGTACTGACCGGGATGAATAGCGAAGAAGAAAAAAATAGGCGCATACTTATGGCTGAAATGGTAGATAAAGCTGTACTTTCAGAGCTTTCAAAGCCTATAACCGTATCAAGAATGATAAGTAATGATGCTACCTTAAAAAACCTTCTTATGCAGGAGTATCTGCATACAGAAGAAGATACTATTAATGAAATGAGGGATTACCTAAGTGCTGTTCAAAAGGAATTTAGGTTTACATCCGTTTATGTTATTTCCGATATGACTAAAAATTATTATACATATATTGGTCTTAACAAAGTAATTGATCCTGAAAATGATTCATTTGATTCCTGGTATACCAATTTTTTAAGTACAGGCAAAGACTATGAACTTGAATCTTCAACGGATCAGGTAAACAGAGATAAGCTGACAATATTTGTTGATGGAAGAGTAGAGGACGATAAAGGCTTTCTTTTGGGAGTATCGGGAGTTGGAATAGAAACAGAAGAGGTACAAAAGCTTCTGGCAAGATATCGATTGGAATATAATATCAGAGTGGATTATATATCAGAGGACGGACTTGTTCAGATGAGCAGTCAGCCTGATTCAGTGCATAATTCTTATGTAAAAGGAATTGATCTTACAGAGGTTAATTCTGAAAGCTTTAATTATTATGGCTCCGGTATTGATGCATTTACAATTGTGAGATTTGTTCCGGAAATCGGTTGGTATCTTGTTATCAGAAGCAACAGTATATACAGCTCTTCGGGATTTGATTACAGATTCTTTTTTGCCCAGGCTCTTATTCTGGTAACCCTTTTGGCAATTCTTATAATAGGTGCCAAGAGCTTTAATGCAGAGTCCGGACTTGTAAATGATAAGAGGTTGGAAGTAGATTATCTTACAGGACTCCCAAACAGAGAATATTTTCTTAGAATATATGGTGAAAAGGGAACTTTATATACAACAAAGTATCATAGTATAGCTGAGTTTAGTATTGATGATTTTGATGGAATCGATAAGATGATCACTGCTGAAAGGATTATCTTATCAGTTGTAAGAAATGCAAGAGAGGCCTTTGGAAAGCAGTCACAGATAATCAGATGGAATAAAAATGCTTTTGTTGTCCTTATGGAAATACCTGTAGAAGAAGCGGATTCACTTTGCAGAGATTTTTGCAGAGCCGTTGAAAAGGTAGGCGAAGTCACTGTTTCAGTAGGCCTTACAAATATAGAACTTGATGAAACCCTTAAAAAGAATTATTACAGAGCCGTTCAGAATATGTATCTGGTCAAAGAACTGGGCGGTAATAATGTAAAGAAGGGATGATCGCATGAAATCAATCCGTGCCAGACTTATTGTTTCCTATGTAGGAACTATCCTGGTGGTATTTTTGCTTTTGGCGGCAATAGGTGTATATTACTTGCTTTCAGCCATCGAGCTTCATTCCTCAGAGTCAATGAAGCTTCTTAATCAGGATAAAACAGATGAACTTAATACATATTTTTCGGGAATCGAGAAAGCAGTAAATGTTCTTGAAGATTATCTTGTTTCCAATGTAGATATTAAAAAGTATAAATCCAGTAAGGGCTATAGAAATGAACTTTTTGAAGCATTGGAGGGAAGGGCTATTAATTCTGCGGAAATAGTAGACAATGTTGAAACTCTGTATTTCAGACCGGATCCATTACTCTATGGAGGAACCTCGGGATTTTTCATAACATCCAACGGAAATGGTTCCTTTAGAAGTCTTACCCCTACAAATATCCTTAAATATGACAAAGATGATGTAGAGCATGTAGGCTGGTATTATGAAGCGGTGGAAAAGGGCGTACCTGTATGGATGGAGCCTTATTCCAACGAAAATATTGGCATTTATATGATTTCTTATGTGGTACCTGTTTATCTTGGAAGTGATTTTCTTGGAGTTCTGGGAATGGATATAGATATGACTCTGGTTCATCAGTCCATTGATAATATCAGCTATCAGGGAAGTTATGGATTATTATTTAGTGAAAACGGCAATCTTTTATATAACAGGGATTATCCCGGAGGTTTAAAAAAGGGAGAATTTACACAAGGCTTGCAGGAGCTTTCTACCTTTCTAAGTTCCGATCATATAAGCCAAAGCGATAATTATAAGGTTACAGACAACCATGTAAATTACAGGGCTATGATCAGCAGACTTGAAAATGAAATGATACTTGTTATAGAGACACCGGAGTCAGAACTCTTTAAGCTTCAAAGAGTAATGATATTCCAGCTTTTAATCATACTTATAGTTATTTTTATAATTATTATTTTTATTTCCTTTAGAATTACTCAAAGCATAGTTGAGCCAATAGTAGAACTTACCACAGTTTCTTCCCGTATTGCCAACGGAGAGCTTGGTCAGGAAATAGAGTATCAGTCCAAGGACGAGCTGGGCCAACTGGCAGACAGTATCAGAAAGATAAGTGTGGAACTGAAAGTATATATTGATTACATTCATCAGCAGGCTTATCTGGATGCCATGACGGGAGTCTATAACAAAGCTGCCTATCTAAATGAGCAGACAAGACTTGAGAGACTTATAAGTGAAAAAATGGCTTCCTTTACAGTTTATGTATTCGATGTAAACGGACTTAAAGCCATGAATGACTCCAAAGGACATGAGTACGGCGATATGATGATCAAGGATGCTGCTCTCAATATTCGTTCCATATTTGGAAGCAATAAAGTATATCGTATAGGTGGTGATGAATTTCTGGCCTTTGCAGAAGAAAAAACAGAGGAAGAAATTCGCAGGAAATTTGCACTTTTTGATGATCAGCTTAGAATCTTTAATCTGGAAAATGATAAATATGAAGAAGAACTGGCTATTTCCAAGGGGGCAGCTACCTATAGCCCTGACCTGGATGCTGATTTTGCGGCAGTATTTGCCAGAGCAGATGAAAATATGTATCACTGCAAGCAGGAATATTATAAGACCCATGGGGATAGAAGACGAAGAAATTAATAAACTGTTTATAGTAATATAATATTACAGTAAATTGTAAACAATTTTTTGCTGGTTTATAATATAAATAGATTTCAAGTTCTTATCAGTAAAAATGAAAATGATTCAAGGGGCGAAGAATTGGACAATACAGCACAAAGATATGAAAGGAAAATTACCTGGGTAAAAAGAATACTTTGGATAATTGTGATATTTTTTGTGCTTGTGGTTGTGGCTTTGTTTTTTAAAGTAAGTACTGAAGCTCATCAGATACTTAGAGAAGCCAAAAATGTCAGAGTTTGTATGAGGCTTCTTTCTATTGAGAGCTATGGTCTTGGAAACAGTATATATGATCCCACAAGAAAAAACGGGCTTGCTGAAGGTGTTGCAGAGGAAATTGCAAAGCTTTCCAAGGAAGAGGGGGAGGTAACCCTTACTGCCTGGAATGAAGAAGAAAATCTTCCCCAGCAGTTTTCTTATAAAAAGGGTAATTATATCGCCTATTATGATTCTGAGGGTGATAAATATAAAACCTGGGACATATATATTCAGATAAGACTTTTAAATTTTGAAAACGGCGAGGAATAGTTGTAATGGCAGAGGCTTTGGGGCTGGCACTAGGCTTTCTTTGTTTTATGGTTGGGGCTAGCATATTTTCATTCCTGAATGTAGTAGCATACAGAAGTGTAAAAGGGGAGAATTTTGTAAAGGGACGTTCATATTGCCCCTCCTGCGGGCATGAACTTTCATTTATGGATATGCTCCCTGTTTTTAGTTATATATTTTTACTTGGAAAATGCAGATATTGCAAAAACCACATTCCTGTTAAGGATACTGTTTTTGAAATTATAGGCGGATTTTTATTACTTGCATCCATTTATAAAGCCGTAGCTGTTACGGGATTTAATTTAATGGATTCAAATACCGATATATATTATGAGGTACTTTTAAGAGTGATATTCATGTTTTTATTTTTTATGAGTATGGACGTGATATCACTTATTGACATGGATACTATGGAGATAAGAAATATCTCTGTAGTTACACTTTTTGTAATCGCCGTTTTGTCAGCATTTATTATGCCTGAAATAACAATTGCAGACAGACTTATAGGTATGGTGGTCATAAGCCTTCCCATGCTGATCATAGCTTTGATCATACCCGGGGGATTTGGCGGAGGAGATATCAAACTCATGGCTGCCGGCGGAGCTTTTCTTGGATGGAAGCTTATCCTTGTAGGATTTTTTATAGCCCTTTTAAGCGGTGGTCTATGGGGAGTATACTTACTTATTACCAAAAAAGCTGACAGGAAAGCACATTTTGCCTTTGGCCCATTTCTGTGCGCCGGGATGAGTATAGCACTTTTATGGGGAGAGGATATTTTAAATGCCTATCTTGGGCTTCTTATGTATTAAATCAGTTTAATAAAACTGTGACACTATAAAATGAGGTTATGTAATGTCAAATTTTCGTTACAAGGCAGTTGACAAGGACGGTAAGACAGTAAACGGAATCCTTGATGCCAACGATGAACAGGATCTGTACAGAAAGCTTCGGGATATGGAGCTTATTTTGACAGATTCTAAGCCAACAGAAAGAAGAACTGTCTTTAAACCCCTGAAAGCCAAAGACTTATCAGAGCTGGCAAGACAAATAGGAACACTGGTGGGAGCCGGGGTTCCTCTTGTGCGTGCTCTTAGGATTATAGCTGCTGACGATTCAATAAAGCCGGAGCAAAGGGCAATCTATTCTCAGGTTCTGACCTATGTACTTCAGGGTATGCCCCTATCTGTAGCTATGTCAAATATGGATGGGGTATTTCCATCACTTATGATCAATATGTATCGCGCAGCAGAGGCCTCCGGAACCCTTGATACCACTTCCATGAAGCTGGCAAGTCAGTACCAGAAGGAGGACAGATTAAATGCCCAGATAAGCAGTGCAACAACCTATCCCAAGATACTTATGGGAATGATCGTAATTGTGGTGGCAATATTATTTGGCTATGTTATTCCTCAGTTTGAAGACCTTTTTTCACAAATGGAGTCTTTGCCTCTTCCTACAGTTGTAATGCTTGCCATCACAAACTTTGTTAAGACCAAATGGTATGTCCTGATTGTTGCAGCCATTGCCATATGGCTTATTGGAAGGTTTGCACTAAAGATAAAAAATGTAAGATTTTATTTTGATAAGTTAAAGGTTCACCTTCCTGTTTTTGGAATACTTTTAAAAACAATATATACGGCAAGATTTGCCAGAACCTTAAGCTCTTTGTATTCCTCAGGCATATCCATAGTGACAGCCCTTGAAATTGCCAGGGACACAGTCAGAAACGAATATATTGAAAGTCAGTTTGCGGGAGTAATAGATTCTGTTAAAGCCGGCGAACCCATGAGCACGTCACTTGAAAAAATAGACGGATTTGTAAAAAAACTGGCTTCATCCATTAAAGTCGGCGAGGAAACAGGTCAGCTTGATTCCATGCTTATATCTATCGCTGATAATCTTGATTTTGAAGCTGAACATGCTACACAGAAGATGGTAACCTTCTTAGAGCCTGTAATCATAGTAATTATGGGTGTCATTGTTGCTTTTATCATGTTGTCGGTAATAGTACCTGTTTATTCATCCTACAATACCATCGGCGGAAGCGATCTATAACCAAAAGGAGTTTTGTAATATGGGATTAACGGTTTATATCTCCAATACAGAGATACAGGCGGTGCAGGGAAGCGGAACTGCAAATTCAGTAAAGGCAAATAATTTTTATAGCTGTGAAACACCGGAAGGAAGTATCCTGAACGGTGTTATTACTGATGCTCAGCTTCTTACTGATGCATTAAAGGATTTCTGGGAAAAAGAAAAACTTCCAAAGAAAAATGTTGAGCTTATTATAAACAGTTCTCAGCTTCTTGGAAGGATTACCAATTGTCCCTTGTTACCATCCAAAAAGCTTTTAACACTTCTTGAACATGAATTTGTGGAAACAGACAGGCAGGAAAAACCTGTTGTTGGATACACTGAGCTGGAATCGGATAAGAAAGCCAAAACCGCACGAGTTTTTGCCGAAATGGCAAGCTTTGATTATATCACATCCTATGATCAGATTTTTGCGGATGCAGGAGTAAGCCTTAAAGGAATATCCAGTGGCATAGGTAAAATAGTTGACCTTTCAGAGGATACCGATATTCTGGCAGAGGAAATATCCATAATTATGATGCTGGATGAAGTTATGCTCACCACCATTTTTTTCCTAAACGGAAAATACTATTATTCCAGTGCCACAAGAGTATTTGCTCTAAGGGGAACAAATGAGTTTGGAATAGAGATAGCCGGAGTTGTCAGCAGACTGAATCAGTTTGCCAAATCCGAAAATATAGAAGGCCGTATACAAAGTGTTATGCTATCCGGTTTTGATACACAGGAGTCAGAGCTGGTAAAGCAGGCTATTGAAGGGCTTAATATAGGTGACATTACCTGCAGCGAGCTTATTTGCCCAAGTAAGGTTAAGGTTAACGGCGGTGATGAGGCTTTCAGACAGATGACCTTTCCTATTGCGGGACTTTTAAAGCCTGCAAACAGTGTCAATGTCCTTGAAAGAGCAAGAAAGCTATCACCCAAAACTATTCAGCAGGATAAAATACTTAGACTTTCAATGCCGTATATTGTCATAACCTTTTTACTTCTTGCCGTGACCATTGCCATGGCTGTTGTTTATATTCAAAAAAATTCCTATCTTAAGGAATTAAACAGGCACAATACCGATGCTTCTATTCTTGCAGATGCTGCAAGCTATGATGAAGAGGTGGAGATTGTAAATGATCTTACTATGCAGAAGCAGGCTCTTGAACTGTTGACGCAGGATATAAATACCTATCCGGCTCTTCGTTCATCAGTCAAAAATCTGGTGGAAGCAAAAGCAAATGGCCTTGCAGAAGTTTCCTTTACAGCCTATGAGGCTTCATCAGGTATTTTGTCTATACAAGCTACGGCTACGGATGTTGAATCCATAAGCACATTTATAGATCTGTTAAATCAGGAAGATACTTTTGAATATATAAATTACACAGGCTATACCTATAATCAAAGCACTGAGGACTGGACAATCAACATGGTATGTGCTTTGTCGGAAACTGCCGGGAAATGATAGATTAAGGCTTTTGATCTTACTTAAGGAGATAGTGTTATGCATATCCAGATGGAAATGACGGATAGAGATAAAAAATTATTATACAGACTGGGAATAGTGGTGGTAATAGCCATTTTTATTCTTGGTGCCATAAGACCTCTTTATCAGTCCATAGAGGAAAAAAATGAACAGATAGAAGCGGCAGAGGAAACAAAGGATGTGCTGGATTATAAAGTAGCAGCTCTTCCCGGAATGCAACAGGAGGATGAAAAGCTTCAGGAGGAAATATCCGTTCTTAATGAAAGCTACTACGAACCAATGTACTCCTCTGAGATAGATGAGCTCTTGACCAACTACATGCTGGGTATGGGACTTATGGCTAAAGACCTTGTAATCACCATGCCTTCAAGTCCCGTGGTTTTGGAGCCTTTTATTTATTCTGAGGAAGGGAAAACATCTTCAGCAAGCACAGATACATCTTCAGAGGATAGTGAAGTATTAAATACAACCTATTCTCAAATATATGCAGTCACAGTATCTATGAAGGTGGAAGGAGCAGAGGATAGCCTTACGGATATGCTGGATGATGTCGATGATCACAAGCCTTCTGTAAGAGTTGTTTCCTGCAACTGGTCAGATGCTGGAAAGACTGCAGTGGTTAATGATGACGGAGAAATAGAACTTCAGGAAAGCAGTAATTTACAGCTGCAGCTGACACTTCAGTTATTTATGACAGGCCTTAAGGAGTAAAGTATGGATATTAGTTCAATTAAAAACGTCAGACTGGGTGATGTCCTCGTAGAACAGGGTGTGATCACACAACAGCAGCTTATGGATGTTCTTGCATACCAAAAGGAACACCGGGGCGAAAGAATGGGTCAGATTCTTATATCCCAGGGGATAATAACTGAAAAGCAGCTTCTTGGCGCCCTTGGAGCAAGACTTAACATAGAACTGGTGGATGTTGCCATGATGAGTGTAGACACTCAGGCAGTTGCTCTTATTCCTCAGCAAATGGCAGAGAGATATCTTATGATGCCTGTAAGCATTGATGGCGATTCTGTGGGACTTGTGGTAAATGATCCCCTTAATCTGTACGGAATAGAGGATATCAGACAGACCACAGGTAAGAACGTAAGCCTTATGCTTGCAGAGAAGGAAGCACTCCAGGATGCCATCAGATATTATTATTCTGATGTACAGGCCAAAAAAGCTGCCACAAGAGCCAATCAGGAAAGCGAAGGTTCATCTGAAATAGATGAACTTATTATTGATTCAGAAGCCGGAGCAGATGACACACCTATCATAAATCTGGTAAACAGCCTTTTGGATAAGGCATATACAGATAATGCTTCGGATATTCATATTGAGCCTCAGGAAAAAGATACAGTTATAAGAATGCGTTTTGACGGCGCCATGATGGAATATGTCAAGGTTCAGAAAAGTATTCATCCATCTCTTACAGCCCGTATAAAAATCATGTCAGACCTTGATATTGCAGAGCACAGAATCCCTCAGGACGGACACTTTAGAATAAGGCTCAGAGAGCAGATAGTTAACGTGCGTGTATCTACCATACCTACTACCTTTGGTGAGAAAACCGTTATGCGACTTCTTGCCAGCAATTCTAAAATAGATCATGAAAGCCATTTTGGTATGACTGATGAAAACTATGAAAAGTTTACCAGAATGCTTAAATCACCTAACGGTATCATATATCTTACAGGTCCAACAGGTTCAGGTAAATCCACAACCCTTTACATGGCACTTGCAGAGCTGTCAAAGCGACCTGTAAATATTTCAACAATAGAAGACCCGGTGGAAAAAAATGTACCAAAGCTTAATCAGATGCAGGTAAACAGCCAGGCAGGGCTGACCTTTGAAGTGGGTCTTAGGGCGCTTCTTCGTCAGGATCCGGATATCATAATGGTTGGTGAAACAAGAGATAATGAAACTGCGTCAATTTCAGTAAGAGCAGCTATTACAGGACACCTGGTTCTTTCTACACTTCATACCAATGATGCTGCTTCTTCCATCATAAGACTTGTGGATATGGGACTTGA
>JAILBM010000237.1 GCA_024680925.1 Butyrivibrio sp. | reverse complement strand
AGAAAATCTCTCATTTTATCAGCTCTCATTTTAGCTGCATTAAACAGCATGATTCCTGCATTTATATTACCTGCATCCTTTTTGCCCTCTTCTGTCATACCATACATTTCCTTTACAGCCGCAGCATAATGCTCACCCAGCTCTGTAGCATATAAATCCGAAAGGTCTTTTCTGACAATGATGTCACCGTCCAGATAAAGAAGCTTATCATATTTGTCAAATATCTCACAGATATCAAACTTCAAAAGGCATGCTGCTGACACATGTGCCATTTGTTTAATATCGCTGTATTTATCAAGAGATTCCCTAACTATATTTATTTTGCAGTCCGGTCTTCCCATACTCTTCAAAATCTTCTCTGATTCAGAAGAACACTCTGCCATAACTACATTTACTTCATATACGGTTGTGTCATTTTTATTATGCATAAGTGATGTAATTGCAACACTAGTCTGCATTACATAATTATCATCACATATCATTACTATAGGTATCATTAAATCTTTATCCTTAACTAAGCATTTCTATTTCTTCTTTTGTAAGCTTAATATCTATTGCCTTCACATTATCTTCTATTCTCTCAGGCTTTGATATAGAAACTATTGGATATACATCAAAATCCTGCTGCAAGAGCCATGCCAGTGATAGCTGGGCTACAGTGCAGTCTTTTTCCTTTGCAATTTTCTCTGCTTTTGCGAGTCTTTCGATATTATCATCTGACAAATATCCTTTTATGGCATATTTATCCAGATATTTCCTGGTTCCCTCAAGATCATCAGATTTTACTTTTCCGGAAAATAGCCCTCTTCCAAGGCATGAATAGGCAAAAACCGGAACATCTTTATTTTGTGTATACCATTCAAAAGCTTTCTTATCTCCTGAAATCGAAACACAATTTCCACCCCAGGGGTCATTTACCTGCCTTGCAAGAGACAAATTAGGACTAGATGATGTGAATCCTACAAATCCTTTTTCTTTGGCAATTCTATCTGCAAGTTCTATTCTTTCATGAGTCCAGTTAGAAACACCAATCTTTTTAATCTTGCCTTTTTGAATATATTCATTTAGAACAGATAATATATCTTCAATATTACAGTCTGGATGATCCCTGTGAAGCATATAAATATCAATATAATCAGTCTTCAACCTTTTTAAGGACTGTTCAATATCATGCCGTAGGGATACTGCATCAACTCTTGGTGTCCCATGGGGATGACAGCCTTTAGTTATAATTACAACCTCATCTCTTAAATGACGCTTTGAAATCCATTTACCTAAAGTTTTCTCGCTAAGCCCGTAAACTTCTGCAGTATCAAAAGTATTAAAGCCTGCTTCAAATGCTGCATCCAGGAGACTGTCTGCATTAATTCCGGTAGCAATTGCATCTCCGGCACAGCCGAAAACGATTTTACTGACAGGCTTGTCTATACCTTCAATTTTCCTGTATTGCATTTTATTATTTTTATTAAAATCCAACTTTTTTGAATTAAAAAATAGCATCCGTTTCTCCAACTGTATTTTTTATGTCAAACTTTATTACCTTTTTCAGTGCACTACTCTTCATTTTAGTTTTATTATCTAAAACCATGTATCTCCTCACCGCATCTTCTATAGCCTTAGAATCCCCGGGATTTACAAGAAATCCATCTCTGCCATCCTCTATTATCTCAGGAATGCCTCCAACGCTACTTGCTATACAAACCATTCCATAGGACATTGCTTCTATAATAGATATTCCAAAAGCTTCGTTCCATATTGAAGGATATATAAATAAATCATGGCTCCTATAATATGCTGAAACATCATTCTGAACACCTTCAAAATGAATAAATTCCTGTAATCCATTTTCCCTTACATAGGATTCATAATAGTCTCTCTTATCGCCATTCCCCACAAGAGTAAGCTCTGTTTTTATATTATTATCAACAAGACTCTTAACCGCTTCCAGAAGATATATAATTCCCTTAACCTCTGTAAGCCTTCCAACATATAAAAGTCTTACAGGTATATTTTCTTTAGAGTTAATAGAATCATTCAATTCATTGCCTGTAATATTTGAAAGCTCTGTACCATTATATATTACTATGGTCTTGGTATCCGCTATAGGATATTTTGAAACATAGCTTTTTTTAACAAACTCTGACACTGCTATAAGTGTATCCGCTGCCTTTATTGTCTTACCCAACAGATACTTATGCAATATATTCTGCAATTTCGAGCCTGTAAACATATATTTTTCTTCATAGGACATATGAAGATATTTTATATATTTGGCACTTTTATATTTTTTATGAAGGTAAAGGAAATAGGAATAAGTTCCTACACCCTCATGATGTACAACTATATCACTGTACTGTTCTTTTTGAGCCAGCTCCAAAAGCTTTTGATATCTCTGTTTTCTTCCGTAGTTATAAAGTCTGATGATTGTACTTCCGTTTTTTTCCATATCATCAGCAATCATTCCTCCGGAAAAAAGAAGTGCCACATGATTCTCATATTTACTTAATCTTACAATATTGCGACAAAGTACTTCTATTCCGCCGGAATCACAGCCGCTTAGTAAATGTAATATTTTCATAATGATATAATATCTTCCATGGCAAACAGATTTTTAAATAAGCTTATAATCACTTACAATCATCAACATTTGTATCTTTTACAATATAAATAGGACGCTTCTTATCCTCAATATATATCTGAGCAATATATCTTCCCATAACGCCCATCATAAGAAGAAGAATACCTCCCATAAATAATATAAGACATATAATAGAAGGATATCCAGCCACCGCTTCATGGGTAATTACCTGCTTAAGTATGACATAGATAGCATAAATAATAGCAAGAAGACAACTAAATATTCCAAGTCCTGATGCCACTTCCAAAGGCATTGTTGAAAATGCCACTATTCCCTTTAGGGCATATTTAAAAGCAAAGGACATTGGAAGCTTGGACTTTCCTGCAACTCGCTGAACATTTTCAAAAGGTATCCATTTTGTTTCAAAGCCTACCCAGCCGAAAATACCCTTTGAAAAGCGCTCTCTTTCACCAAGCATAAGAATGGCATCCACTACTTTTCTGGACATAAGTCTGAAATCTCTTGCTCCATTTACCACATCTGTATCTGAAATCTTATTTTCAAGTTTATAGAATACCTTGGCAAGCTGCGAACGAAGCCATGGCTCGCCTTTTCTTGTAGTTCTAAATGCTGCAGCACAGTCATACCCTTCTTTTGTAACCGCATCATACATCGGAATAAGAAGTTCAGGCGGATCCTGAAGGTCAGCATCAAGTATTGCCACATAGTCTCCTGATGCATTGGAAAGTCCGGCATACATTGAACCTTCTTTTCCAAAATTTCTTGAAAATGATATATATTTAACTCTTTTATCTTTATCAGCATACTCTTTCATCATCTTAAGAGTATTATCTGATGAACAGTTATTTATGAACAAAAACTCAAAATCAACATAAGACATCTGATTTGAAATTTTATTCAATGCTTCCCATAAATATGGAAGTGCATCTTCCTCGTTATAGCAGGGAAGTACCAGTGTTATTAAATCTTTTTTATCCATATCCCTCACTCAATAGAATTTCTATTTTCACCTTCCGGATCAATTCTCTTTTGCTGCCTTTTCAAGGAGCGGTACTGAGAACTCTACAGTTCTGCGAAGTCCTTCTTCAAAGTCAACTTCCGGAACCCAGCCATATCTTTCTTTTGCATGGCTATTATCAAGAAGTGTATATTTATTAACTTCATTGGATAATATTTTTTCTGAAATTTTATAGGCTCCGGAATAAAGTTCAGGATATTTTTCCCAGAAATGTGCTACAGGAGCATACTCTTCTTTTATGTCTTCTTTGCCCATAATTTTTGCAATAATTCTGCTCATGGAATTGATGGAATGTGTTTCATTTGTTGAAACGTTTACAACATCAAATCCTTCTCCCTGCTGAACTAAAATCGCGAGTCTTATAAGGTCATCCACATATACAAAATCTCTTTCCTGATCTCCTGTGGAATGAAGAACCGGTGATTCATTGTTGAAATACTGCTTTATAAGATATCCTGCTACAGGTGGTGTCTTTCTGAGGCAGTCAATATGCGGTCCGTAAACATTGGCAAATCTAAGAACTACGATGTTCATTCCATAAACTTCTGCGTAGGATCTGCAGAAATTCTCTGCAGCAAATTTACCACCTGAATATATAAGACTCGGTGTAGGCACTTTATCTTCTTTAGATGGGAATTCATTAGAATTCTCATATACTGCAGAAGTACTTGAAAAGATTACCTTTTTTACACCTACCTTGCGGGCAGCTTCAAGAATATTTACTGTACCACCTACATTGGTATCAATAGCAAGTTTAGGCTTATACTGGCAGTCAGGAAGCGGAGTAATGGCAGCTATATGATAAACAACATCAAACTTTTCCTTCTCAAAAAGCTCATTTATTGCCTCTTCATCCTTTATATCCATCTTAAGGATGGTTTCTCTGAAATCCACCTCAGGGAAAATAAGATTATCTTCTTTTCCGTAGGAGAAGTTATCAAGAAGTACCACTTCCTCACCCTTTTTCCATAATGCGTATGACAGCTGGGAACCTATAAATCCTGCTGCTCCTGTAACTAAAATCTTGCTCATTTTATCTCCATTCTGTTATCTGTATATTCATAAATGCAGATAGCCATAATTTATCAATCTTTTAAATGCTCTATTCCACACATGGTCTTGTAAAAAATGCTCATCATAAGATGATCCATGATCATATGAATATCTTCTGTAATCTGCATACTGTTCACCGGTGCATGAAGGGATACATCTGCAAGTTCCTTGAGCTTTCCACCATTATAACCAGTAAGTCCAATTACTTTATTACCCTGTTCTTTAGCATATTCAACTGCTTTTATGACATTTTTGGAATTGCCGCTACCGGATATGGCAAAAACAACATCTCCTGGGCGAAGTACACCACGTAGTTGGAACGCAAATACATCTTCAAATCCAATATCATTGGCAACTGCCATAATAGTTGCCATATTATCATTCAGGCATCTGAATCTGAACTTTTTCTCTGTATGTTCAGAAATCCCTTTATTGAAGTCATTTTGATAATGAGATGCTGTTGCAGAGCTTCCTCCGTTACCAAATATATAAATGTCATTTCCGTTCTCAAAAGCTTCTTCAAGAGTAGTCATTACATTCTGAATCTCATTAGGATCCATGCTCTGTAATACTTTAATCTCATCCTGAATATATTTTTCTATTGCAGGTATATAATTACTCATTCAATTCTCCTTGTACAACAATCAATAATACAATCAATCATAAAAGATAATTCTGCTTCCCTGAGGGTCGAATTTCATATCAAATTTTCTATATTCACTAAGGGCATTAGTTACGGCTTCCTGTTTATCCTTAGGCACATACATCATAAGGAATCCGCCTCCACCTGCACCAAGTATCTTACCACCAAGGGCTCCGTTATCTTTAGCCTTAGTGTACATATCATTTATAAGTTCATTGGATACTCCGCCTGCAAAAGCTTTCTTTATTTCCCAGGCATCATCTAAAAGGTTTCCCCATCCATCTATATCACCCTTTTGAAGAAGCTGATATGCTGTATTAGTCATATCTACAAGGGTATCCAGGCCCTTTTTCTTGGCTTCGATAGTATCTGACTGTTCTGAAAGAATCTTTCTGGAATCTCTTGTGAGTCCTGTATAGAAAAGCATTATATTTCCTTTTAATGCTTCAATGTTTTCCTGCTTGCATACAACGGGAGTTACACAAACACTTCCATCGTTATTAAATTTATACTGATTAAATCCGCCATAGGCTACAGCATATTGATCCTGTATGCCTATTCTCTGTCCAAGACATTCTATTTCAATATGACAG
>JAILBM010000230.1 GCA_024680925.1 Butyrivibrio sp. | reverse complement strand
GTGATATGTTCCATTATTTTTTCCGCTTATATCTTCCATAAACCTGTCTGCATATTTCTGGGCAGGCGTGTTTTTCAAACTCACCACATTAAACTCGTGCTCTCTCTGTATACCTTCCACATTAAATCGATAAAACCCGGGGTCATCATTTATAACTGACTCATAGACAAAACTTATGCCTATCCCATACTTCACAGCTTCTCTGATCAATCTGAAGCTGCTAAGTTCAATCACTCTCTCAAAGGATGACAGTGAGTACCCCATATTATGAAGGTCTCTCTCAAAAAATTCCCTGGTTCCCGAGCCCTTTTCCCTCACAATTATTGTCTCTTTAAATAAGCTTTCCGGTTTAATGATTTTCTTCCCTGAAGCATTGATCTTCCCCACGCCGATAAAGGGCTCCTTTCTGAAAAGCTTATGATCATATTTCTTTTTATCAAAGCGCCCTTCTATTATCGCAAAGTCTATATTGTTATCATCTATATTCTTAAGCAGCTTTTCAGTATTATCCACTATAAGCGTCAGCTCATGCTCAGGAACCTTCAGATAGCTCATAATCGCCGGCCCTATAACATAATCCCCAATTGTCTTGGTTGCTCCTATTCGCAAATGAAATCTGTCCTTTTCCTGCATGGAAAGCATCATCTCCTGATAATTGTATTCAAGAGACCTGGCATAAGATTCCAATATTCCGCATTTTTCGGTTTTATGCAGGTGTCTTCCGTCATAGGAGAAAAGCTTTACACCATACTCAGCCTCCAGCGACTGAATCTGTTTTGTGACAGCGGGCTGAGTCAGATGAAGTATTTCCGCTGCCTCCCTGTAATTCATTGTCCTGCATACAGTCAAAAACGTTTCAAGCTTTTTATCCATGTTTCCTCCAATAACTTTTTGGAATCAATATATTCCTTTTAATTTCTTTATTTTATCATCTGCTCAATATAAAATAAACCTTGCGCCCGAGGTGTTACTTAAATACCGGTGCTTAAAGGCGCACAAAAATCTAAGACACGACTGTGTCATGTTTTTATGGAGGAAAAGAAAATGAATTTGTTAAAAAAATGGACAACTTATATTCCCGGCTTTGCTGTAGCTATTGTCATCGCCGCGGCAGCAAAGTTTCTTGAAAGCTTATTACCGATACCACTTGTGGGAGCATCAGTTATAGCCATGTTCATTGGTATGATCATCAACAACTTTAAGAAGCCAGGAGTTCTACTTTCTCCCGGAATTAAATTTACCTCAAAGAAAATTTTAAAATTCGCCATTATACTCTTAGGTGCAAGTCTTAATATAGCAACTGTTCTTACAGTGGGAAGAAATTCACTTCTTGTTATGGTATTCACCCTTGCAACCTGCTTTGGACTTGGATATATATCCGGAAAGCTGCTTAATTTAAACTGGAAAATGTCAAATCTTATCTCTGCCGGCACAGGAATATGCGGTGGCTCCGCCATTGCCGCCATAGCCCCTGTAATTGATGCGGAAGACCTTGATATAGCCTTTGGTTTGTCGGCAACTTTCCTTTTCGATATGGCCATGATCGTTCTTTTCCCTATATTTGGTAAAGCCATTGGTCTTGATGATGTAATGTATGGTCTGTGGGCCGGAACAGCAGTCAATGACACCTCAAGTGTAGTGGCCGCGGGATTTGCTTTCAGCGAAGCCGCCGGAAACTATGCCACCATGGTTAAACTCACAAGGACACTGGCAATAATACCCACTGTAATAATATTTGCACTCATAAACATGAAGATAAAAAAAGGGGCAGGAGCAGGTAAAAACACTAAACTTGAGGTAAACCTCAAATCAGTATTCCCCTGGTTTATCCTGGGTTTCCTTCTTCTGTCATGCCTTAACAGTTTTGGATTTATCCCCGCAGCTGTAGGAAGCAGTCTCAAAGAAATCAGCAAGTTTCTTATGGTTGCTGCCCTTGCAGCAATAGGTTTAAATACCAGCTTTACGGATATGAAAAAAGCAGGTCCTGCTCCCATGCTTCATGGTTTCATAGTCTCTGCCCTCGTGGTAATCGTATCCATTTCAGTTATTTGGTTCGAAAAAATGAATGGTATGCTGTAAATAAAAATACCGATCCACAAAAGCCATATTTTAGCTCTGGCCTTTATGGACCGGTATTATTTTGAATATAATTTATTTTTTCATGATTACATTCATATAATTATAGGGAATATCTATTCCATCCTGCTTAAGTGTTCTGAATATCAGGGTGTTTAATTCATCCTTTACGACCTCTGTCCTTATATTATGCGGATAAAGGACAGTAGCTCCCAAAACAAATGCACTGTCTGTTATTTCCAGAAAATACACCGATCTGGTGTTTGGATCTGATTCTTTGTAATTGTCTTTATTTAATGTAAGGGGACAGTCACAAATTACCTTCCTTATAATTTCCTTAGCCCTATCCACATCCGACTCATAGCTGACAGGTATCCTTATATCAAAAGACCTTGGGACATTATCCAGATAACTGTAATTGACTATCATCATCGAGTTTGCTTTGTTGTTCGGAATGATCAGCCTGGTGGAATCCAAAAGAACCAGTACAACATGACGCAGTGTAAGTTTCTCCACTATTCCCGCTCTTCCATCTTCAAGCATTACACGCGACCCTATATCAAAGGGCTTATATAAACTTATCTGAAGTCCCGCAAACATATCCTTTATAACATCATTGGCAGCAAGACCTACTACTGCTGCCACCACAGCAGTACTACCAAGCAGCGACCTGGTAAACATCTCTCTGCCCAAGGCAAAGACCAGAAATACCATTGTGATCACCAACACCACAGCTCTCTTCAAAAACTGATAGCTGATGCTGTTTCCATTTTTCTTTTCGATTCTTTTAAAAATAGCACTATTAATCTTTAGACACAGGACAAATGCAAGAATATAAAGAGCCATAATGAATATGAAAACAAAAAGTATTACTATCATTACTACAAGTTTTTCACCTTCGCCTATGTATCCGAACCCCCCGGTGATGGAATCAGGTAATTCGTTCCAAATTATATTTATCATA
The DNA here is from genome assembly GCA_024680925.1 of Butyrivibrio sp. Classification (GTDB taxonomy): domain Bacteria; phylum Bacillota; class Clostridia; order Lachnospirales; family Lachnospiraceae; genus Butyrivibrio. The sequence continues at coordinate 142 of JAILBM010000230.1, read as the reverse complement.
TTTTGTCACCTCAAATATTAAATGTCAGATTTTATTCTTATCTTTCCCGATTAAATCACATATTCCCTATAAGATCAAAATCCGGCAAATTCAGCTATTGGACTTATTCCGGTAAGAACTACCTCTTCCGCGGAGGATTCGT
>JAILBM010000217.1 GCA_024680925.1 Butyrivibrio sp. | reverse complement strand
TGGCTTTGAAAACGGAACGGAATACTACGAAGCAAGAAACTTGAATCTCCTAAACTTAGAGCTTTATCAATACTACAAGAAAAACACTTTCAAATCTTCTCAAGCTCTCCTTGATTTTCCAAAATAATATCCATTCCGTAGTGAAGCTGCGCCAACATGGATCTACGCTCTTTCTGACTTTCCTGCTGCCACGCATTCCACACAAGAAACTTAAGTCCCTCATCAAAATCTTCACTTGTCCACGTGCCTTCAGACAGGCTTTTCGCTGCTTTTAGTACCTGCTCTTTTTCTAATTCAGGAATGCCTTCATTGTCTGCCTTTTTTAGAATCAGCTCTTCTTTCCCATAAAGCACCTGTCCAAGCATACTGCGATGCCCCAGACCGGAAGAATCATGAGTACCAAAATATCTTTTAAGGAACTGGGTATAATCTTTTTGCTTATTATCTGAAGCACTGTTACAGATCAAATAGATAAGCTTCAATGTGTAACCAAAGTTTTCTGTATTAAGTTTTTCATCCGTTGTTAACTGCTTAAGGTATTTACTAATCCATGCATCAATATACGCAAATCCTTTTGTCGTACTCTTGTTTTGGAATAATCTGATCATATATGATCACCTTTCAGTTATTATTTAAATCCGCGCTTTTTTATGTATTTATGAATACAATAAAAAGTCCAAAGGCACATTCTGATTTTTATTCAGAATCCGCCCTTGGGCTTTTTATATTCATCAAGAAGAGCACAGCTACCGCTCTGCTCCACAAAGTCCTTCCCATTTATCATAGATAGTCAACATCCTTGTTTCCCATATACTTTTCATAATGCCTAAACATGCATTCACACATATATTAATTTTATAAAAAATCGTAGAAAAAATCAATGGTTGAGAGCGATTTAGATGTTAATTCATAGGACTACTTTACAGCATTTTTATTAAGCCGTTTTGTCACACGGAAGTTTGACACCCCAAATCGTTGAAGACCGGTACTGGTCTATTTTTTTGTAAAATTTCAATATCTTATCGTAACCTATTCACTAAAGTACAAGACCTATCAGCAGACAATAAGAAGCAGACAGGTTGAAAGAGCAAGCAAGCTCGTAAACCATCCTTCTCTTGCTGACAAAAGAGCCAACACTGATGCAAAGAGGTTCATCAAGAAAACTCCCTTCACAGAAGATGGTGAGATAGCCAATTGGGCCATGTATGAGATCAATGAGGAAGCCATTGCTGAAGAAGCAAAATTGTTCAATTAAATTGTAAAAAATACAAATCAGTTAACACCTGTTGAACCAAAGCCGCCTCTGTCACATCCTTCAAGATGCTCATGCTCTTCGAAAAAAATTTTAGGCTGATTTTCCATAATTCTAAACTGGCAGATTCTGTCATTAAAGGAAATATGCGTATCTCTCATGGCCATTACAGGCATAAACCACTGATCGTTATCCCCTGAATAGGAGCCGTCAATAACTCCCATGTGGTTAGTCTGAATAATACCGAATTTCTTAAAAGTAGAACTTCTTGGGACAACGTGAGCCTCATATCCTGCAGGAAGCTGCATTGCAATTCCAAGAGGAACAAGATGGAATTCTCCTTCCTTTAAATCCACATCTTCAGCACTTCTAAGATCTATCCAGTCTGACTTACCGTCAATATAGTCAAGCTTCTCAAGCTTATCATTAAAGTATTTGATTCTGATTGTCTGAGTATTCATTTTTCTCCTCCATAAATATAAAAACCATTTTGCACTATCATCCATATTATAAAAATCCATTAAAAGACGCAAGCCCCTAAATAAAGGGAAAAAGCGAAAGTTCTAGCTTATATTGTCGAAAAATAATATAATTATATTTATAAGATTGATAATCTTTTTATATAGACTATAAAATATTACTGGAGGAAAAGAATATGTGGGCTTATGAAACAAGCTTCTATCAGATTTATACATTAGGTTTTTGCGGAGCACCTTTTGAGAATGACGGGCAGCTCGAACACAGAATTTTAAAGGTTAAGGAATGGATACCCCATTTTGAAAAGCTGGGGGTGGGCGCCATTATTTTTAACCCTGTGTTTGAGTCGGATACCCATGGCTACAATACAAGAGATTACAGTAAAATAGATGTTCGCCTTGGCACAAACGATGATTTTAAAAAAGTTTGCGCTTCTCTTCACAAAAAGGATATAAGGATTGTCCTTGACGGTGTCTTCAATCATGTAGGCCGCGGATTCTGGGCATTTCAGGATGTTTTGGAAAAAAGATGGGATTCACCCTATAAGGGTTGGTTTCATATAAATTTTGACGGAAATGACGGCTATAACGATGGTTTATGGTATGAAGGCTGGGAAGGAAATTATGATCTTGTTAAATTAAATCTGCAAAATCCTGCCGTTGTCGATCATCTTCTTGAAAATGTCAAAAAATGGATTGAAGACTATGATATTGACGGGCTGCGCCTTGATGTTGCCTATTGCCTTGATCCTAATTTCATAAAAAGACTAAGAAGCTTCTGTAAAGAAATAAAGCCGGACTTTTATTTTGTAGGAGAAATGATTGGTGGTGATTACCATAAGATCATGGGACCGGAGCTTTGCGACTCTGCCACTAACTATGAGTGTTTCAAGGGGCTGTTTTCCAGCTTTAACAGTATGAACATGTTTGAAATAGTTCATTCTCTTTTAAGACAGTTTGGTCCTGAGCAGTGGACACTTTATAAAGGTGAGCATCTATTATCTTTTGCAGATAATCACGATGTAACAAGGCTTGCTTCTGTTTTGACCAATCCAGATCACATAAAGCCCCTATATACCATGATGTTTGGAATGCCGGGAATCCCTTGTGTTTACTACGGTAGTGAATGGGGAATAAAGGGTGATAAGTCCCAGGGGGATCCGGCTCTTCGCCCTTGTCCTGATGAACCTGAATGGAATGATATTACAGATCATGTAAGCAAGCTTATGCATGTAAGAAACGGAAATAAAGCCCTAAGCTATGGAAACTTTAAATCTCTTGTTCTTACAAACAAACAGTGCATCGTAGAAAGGGAATTTGAAGATAAGAGAATACTTATCTGCATAAATGCCGACAACAGCGAATATACTGCCCACGCAGATTTCAGAGCCGGCAGAGCCAAGGATCTTTTGACAGATACAGATGTGGACTTTGGCGGTGGTCTTAATATGGCACCACTTTCATCAATGATTCTTGAACCCTTCTGAAAATAAGCATTATTTGAAATATTAATGATTGTTATTGATAAGCATAAATAATATAAAAGGTCTATTATTGTTTTAATGAAACTTAGAATTAAAATATTAATAGACCTTTTTATATGTCTTTGAATCACCAATTCAAAATATTATAAACAGGATATTTTAACAACTTCATAATAATTTAAATACAGGAGAGGCAAAATGAACATTTTAAAAGTAACAGATCCGGAATTTACAAACTATGGAAGAATTATTGAGGGTTATGAGGAAGAAAAAAAGGAAATCATGGAGGCTCTTAATCTTAACACTCCTGTTCCTGAAGGAACAGATTATGTCGCAGAGGAAAAGGCACTTCAGGAGCTTCCTGCATCAGAAAAAATCACCAATACTCTTTTTGGCGGCTCACCTATGCAATTTGGCTGGTGCAACGGTCATAACACAAAATTAAACTGTCTTGAATATCACCGTAGCAGCGAGATCAACTTAGGTACAGAGGATTTTATTCTCCTTTTGGCAAAAAGGGAAGAAATTGTTGATTACAAGCTTGATTCCAAAAAGGTTAAAGCCTTTCTTGTACCAAAGGGTGTGATGGTTGAAGTTTATGCCACATCTCTTCACTATGCTCCTTGTCAGGCTTCTAAAGATAAAGGCTTCCGCGTTCTTATCGGTCTTCCAAAGGGAACAAATGTAGGAAAACCTGAATATGTTGCAGCAAACCAGGAAGACAAGCTTCTTACAGCCACCAATAAATGGCTCCTTGCCCATGAAGATTCCAAGGAAGCCAAAGAAGGCGCATGGATTGGAATAACCGGAGAAAATATTGATATTGTGAAGGATATTTAATTTATATAAATAAATATAAAGACTCGAAGAAATAAGATCTACCCTTTTTAAGGATTAATTTCTTCGAGTCTTTTATGTAAAATATGTACAACATAATTACAGTCTATTTGTTTCTTGAATCACTTACTTACAGCCAGTAAGTAAATTTGGATTTTTGCTTGAAATGATAAGTAAAATACATTAGTACTAAGCCCAAAGTAAACGTTATACACTAAAATCAAACTTCTGTCCCGGCATTGTAATGTCTTTGGCTTCAACTGTACTCCAGTCAACATTCTTAATAGCTTCAAGAAGTTCATCTATGCTGTCAGCCTTAACTGTAGTGGTCTTTTCGGAAGTCGGGGCTTTGATATCCCTGTTTTTGCCGGATCTGGCCTCTTCAAGCTTTTCCTGTTGTTCCTTCTTTTCGGCCTTTGCCTCTTCCTCTGCCTTAGCAGCCTTTTCTTCCTTTATTTTCTCCGCATACTCTGCATTTTGTTCATTTATCTTTTTAAGCTGGGCAAAAAACTTAACATTTCCCTCTGAGTCAAAGGACATGCCTATATTGGTAACTTCTGCATCAGGATTTTCTTCTGCAAGCTTTTCCTTAAGTTCATCAAGCTTTCCTGTGGACTCATCTATCATATTCATATATTTTTCTTTTGTTTCTTCATCAGCAGCCATAGCTTCCAAGGTATCCGGATCAAGAAGAACACTGTATTCCTTGGTTCCACGATTTAAATATTCCTGAGCTTCTTCCTCAGAAGAATAATTTGCCACAAAGAAATCCATGTTTCCATATTTTTCTTTTAATTCTTCAAGAAGGTTCTTGGCTGCTTCACTAAGCTCAACCCCTTCTGCAATATTTGAGGTGGCTGTAGCAGAATTGGATGAAACATAAACATCCTGAGCTTTGGATTTTGCTTCATCAATTTCTTTTGCCTGATTTTCATTTTTTAAATTACGAAGCTTGTCGTTGAAATCGCGACCCGACAATGAATTAACCATATTCTGGTTTTGATAAGCGTTATAGCCATTAAAATTAATGCTGCTCATAGACATTTCCTCCTTGAAATAATCCGAAATCCTTTTCTATAAGAGATCTTATAATTGTATTTTTATGGATAAATCCATAGATACATTAGATTAATAGTTATCTATATTTTTTATCGGACAAAAAATTAATAACTTTAGGGCCAAATTATAATTTTTATTATTTTTTAAAAAATAAAGGCCGCATGTTTAATGCAGCCTTTGCTTTCAGATATTTAAAGATAAATTACTGAATTCCTGTTACCTTATAATCCTTAGCTTCTACAGCTTCCTTTAAAACGGAATCTGCAACATCGCCGGAAAGAGAAACAATAGCGCAGCCGTCCTTATGACTAACCTTTGCTTCAGATACTCCGTCAAGAGCTTCAAGAGCTTTCTTTACACTTGCTTCGCAGTGTTCACACATCATTCCTTCGATTGAAATTGTTTTATTCATTTTGTTGTCCTCCATAATTATTTTATTTTCAGCCTGATCATCATCAAGCAGTTTACCGTTTTCATTTGTTTTTACGGCATTTTTCAGATGCTTGTCCTTAGACGGATCAAACATTTTAAACAGGTTGAGCCTAAGAGCATTGGAAACCACACAAAAGCTGCTAAGACTCATGGCAGCGGCACCGAACATAGGATTAAGAGTCCATCCAAAAAGATGAATGTACGCTCCTGCAGCCAGTGGAATTCCTATAATGTTATAAAAGAATGCCCAGAACAAATTCTCATGTATATTTCTAAGGGTTGCCCTACTAAGTCTTATGGCAGCAGCCGCATCAAGAAGCGAGCTCTTCATAAGCACAACATCAGCAGCATCAATAGCTACATCAGTTCCGGCTCCGATGGCTATGCCCATATCAGCCCTTGTAAGTGCCGGAGCATCGTTAATTCCATCACCAACCATGGCAACCTTGCCATATTCCTTAAGCTTTTTAATAACAGCTTCTTTGCCCTCGGGAAGAACCCCTGCAATAACCTCGTTAACTCCTGCTTCTTTTCCGATGGCAGCAGCTGTTTTTTCATTGTCACCCGTAAGCATTACTACATGGATACCCATGTTTTTAAGCTCGCTTATAGCCCTGGCACTATCCTTTTTAATTACATCAGCCACAGCAATAAGTCCAATAAGTTCATTATTTCTGGCAAAAAACAGTGGTGTCTTTCCCTCAGCAGATAAAGCCTCTGCTTTGTTTAAAACTTCAACCGGAATAGCCAGTTTATTTCCTATAAATTTAGAATTGCCACCGTAGATTATATCATTATCAATTACA
>JAILBM010000209.1 GCA_024680925.1 Butyrivibrio sp. | reverse complement strand
GACAACAGCAGCTGTATTCTCAAACGGCGGATCATACATCGATAAGGATGCAGAGGGTAACTTTGTATATAACCTTGAAGCACCTGAGACACTTGAAGCCCTTGAATGGACAGTAGAGATGTTCAAGAAATACGATATGCCTGATCCTGAAGGCGCTGAGTGGGATTATTATAAAGAAGTATTCCTCAATGGCCAGGCAGCATTCATGGTAGAGGATGAGTATGCAGCATGCCCTGGTAACTTCCTTGAAGATATGCAGGATGAAATCGGATTTGTTATGTTCCCTAAGGGACCTCAGAAGGACGATTATATCAACGTTTGGACAAACAATCCTGCTGCAATTCCTGGTTGCTATGATGCAGATAAGGCTTGGAAACTTGCATTTGCATGGAATCTTTACACAAATGCTCCATCTGCAGAGTACTATGATTATAACGGATATCTTTCAACAGCAAGAAATGGTAAGTTTGATGAAAGAGCTGTAGATGAAACAATTACTATGATGACTGAAAAGGGAACTGTTGCATTCCATGGAATGGTTCCAAACTTAAGTCTTGGTGAAGACTTTGTATGGAACATAACAGGTGATGCAGTAGTTTCAGAACAGGTTGAAGCAATCCGTGATACATGGAAAGCTTATGTAGACGAAGCAAATGCTCAGTAAATAATGCTTTAAAAATAATTGGGCGGCTATTATAGGCCGCCCTTTTTTTAGGAGAGTGTTTATTATGAATACTGTTTTACAAGAAGGACCTAAAGCTCCTAAGGATCCGACTATAAAAAGACCATTCTTTTTTATAATGCAGGACAAAGATATTTTTGGCGCACCTCAAAACGATGGAAGAGGTATTCAGTTTATATATATGGATATGGAGCGCCTTGTAAATGCTGCTAAAATTGCAGGAAATGTAACAGATGAACAGATACTTAACATGCTAAAAACTGCAGAGGGATTCAGAAAGCTGGTCCATAGCATAGGAGTAAGCGTTTCGGAAAAGAGCGGAAAAGATACCGTAAGATTTGTTATGGATATGTATCCGGATAAGCCAGGTAATCCAGCCACCAGAATTGAAAAAGACATCGTTATGGATGGTATGGAAAATATAATAAATCTAAGTGATATAAGCTGGGTTGATACTGATAGAACCGTAGGACAGATAAGATTTGAATTTGACAGGGCTAAAGTACAGGCAATTACAGATGTAAGATTATATCTTAATGATGGTTTTGTTGCACCCGAGCAGACTATTGAGCATAGTATAGATATTGAATCGGATGACTATAAGCAAATGATTCAAAAAAGTATTATGCAAACCGGAAACAGCGAGAGAATTGAAAGGGTTCTTTCAAAGGCCGGTTCCGGCAATGATATAACACTTGCTTTTATCGGAGGCTCCATAACTCAGGGTGCAGGGGCTATACCTATTAATGAAAAAAGCTATGCAAGAATATTTGCCGATGAATTTAAGGATAAATTTGCCAAGGGGGGCAATGTTAATCTTATAAAAGCCGGAGTTGGAGGTACACCTTCAGAGCTTGGTATGATCAGATTTGAGAGGGATGTTCTAAGAGACGGTTCTGAGAAACCGGATCTTATTGTTATAGAATTTGCGGTTAATGATGAGGGTGATGAGACAAAGGGGAATTGTTATGAGTCGCTGGTAAGGAAAGCACTGAATCTTTCCTGGAAGCCGGCTGTTGTGTTGTTGTTCGCGGTTTTTTCTTATGATTGGAATTTGCAGGACAGACTTAGTCCTGTGGGGGTTAGATATAATATTCCTATGATTAGTGTCAAGGATGCTGTTTGTCCTCAGTTTACATTATTACCTCAGGAAGGAAGAGTTATTTCCAAAAATCAGTTCTTTTATGATGTTTATCATCCAAGTAATGCAGGTCATCAGATTATGGCAGATTGCCTGATTAATCTTTTTGATACTGTAAACGGATATCATTCAATATACGGAAATGAATCCTTGGAGCCTGTAAATCCTGTTATAGGAGCCGATTTTGAAAAGGTAGAACTATTAGACAGAAAAGAGATGGAGAAGTTAAGAGAAAAATATAAAATAACATCTCTTTCGGAAGGTTCGTTTAGTGATACAGATAAGGATCTACAGAGTGTTGAAATGGACAGTGATATTTTTCAGACACCTGAATTTCCTTATAACTGGTGTCATTTGGGGAAAACAGATAATGAACCATTTATAATGACACTTGTATGCAGTAAGCTTCTATTGGTATTTAAAGATTCGGGAAGTATAACCCATGGAAAAGCACTTGTTTATGTGGATGGCATTCTCGTTAAAGAAGCTGATCCGTTGGAAGTGGGATGGACTCACTGTAATCCGGTAATATTGTTTAATAACGATCGAAGCAAAAAGCATACCATTGAAATTAAAATGGCTAAGGGAAATGAAGATAAAAAGTTTACTATTCTGGGATTTGGCATAGTTAAATAAAGCCTTCTTATATGTCCGCACCTGTTCTGTAGAGCTTTCTGAATTCAGAAGGTGAGCAGCCATTTACATCCTTGAAAACTCTGTTAAAGGTTGAAAGGCTTGAAAATCCGGAATGAAGAGCAATATCCATAACAGACAGGTCGGTATCCCCAAGCAGTTCTTTAGCCATAATGATTCTTCGCTTGGTAATGTATTGGTAACAGGTTATACCCATGCATGATTTAAACATACGCTCAAAATGGAATTTGGAAAAACCGGCAAGATCAGCCAGTTGCTCCACAGTAAGCTCTTCTGAGCGATGGGAATCTATATAATTTGTTACCAATACAATTTTATCAATATTTTTATGTCTGTTATCTATTACTTCTACCGGCATAGGTGCATCACCTATATGCATACTTCCTATTTTAGCCAGAATCAGCGTCACCAGAGAATAAACAGATATCTGCAAAAATTCATCACTTTCACCATAGAGCTTGTCAATTTCATCAAAATAGCCATGGAGTCTTGTACACTCATTGGAATGATCTTTATGTCTGACGTGAACAAATGGCGGGAGTGTCTTTAATAAAGGTACCAGTGAAGAAACCTGGGAATATCCGCCTATATCAAATAAAAGAATGAGTTTTTCACCATCAGGGGAACCGGATAGATATTCATGCAAGGTTCCGGGAGCAATAAGTACCACATCTCCCTTGGAGCATTCGATCATTGATTGCATATCATTGTGAAATTTTATTTTCAGATTTCCTGATAAAATCAGTATAAGCTCTACTTCATTATGCCAGTGCAGAGGGTACTCGGAAAGGGTATTGTGGTATAAAAGAACACCTTTCAAAGTATCAAAATATATATCTTCGCGAGATTGCTCATTAATGTCGTTTATCATGAACTCAGCTCCTTTTTGAGAAACGGATAAATATATGAGTTATATTTTAGCATCTAAGGGTTTTTCATACAAATAATAGATTTATATTCAAAAATATTGTAAATATCACTTTTTATAACTTAATTAAAAGATGCCGATAATTAAGAAATTCTACGCAAAATCTGATAAGAAAAATTCACAGGATAAATATAAAATTGAAAATGTATCAAAGAATAATGAAACTAAGGGGAATTATTAATGAATAGAGAAGAAGCTCGAAAAAGAGCAAAAGCGCTTGTTGCGCAGATGACAGTGGAAGAAAAAGCATCACAGCTTAAATTTGATGCGCCTGCCATAGACAGATTGGGAATACCGGCATATAACTGGTGGAACGAAGCTCTTCATGGTGTTGCAAGAGCCGGTACAGCTACTATGTTTCCACAAGCAATCGGATTGGCAGCAGCCTTTGATGAAGACCTTATGAAGTCTATAGGAGAAATTGTTGCCATTGAAGCAAGAGCCAAATACAACGAACAATCTTCCAAGAACGACAGGGATATATATAAGGGTCTCACTTTTTGGGCTCCAAATGTAAATATTTTCAGGGATCCAAGATGGGGAAGGGGTCACGAAACTTATGGTGAAGATCCATATCTTACAAGCAGACTTGCTGTTCCATTTATAAAAGGAATGCAGGGAGATGGTAAGTACATGAAGGTTGCGGCTTGTGCCAAACACTTTGCTGTTCATTCCGGACCGGAAGGAGAAAGACACTTTTTTAACGCCAAGGCATCTGCTAAGGATTTGGAAGAGACCTATCTTCCGGCTTTTGAGGCTTGTGTAAAGGAAGCAGGTGTTGAAGCTGTTATGGGTGCCTATAACAGAACTAATGATGAGCCTTGTTGCGCCAATAAGCCTCTTATGGTTGATACTTTAAGAGGAAAATGGGGTTTTGAAGGTCATTATGTATCTGATTGCTGGGCTGTAAAGGATTTTCATGAAAATCATAAAGTCACAAAAAGCCCGGAAGAATCAGTAAAGCTGGCACTTGAAATGGGTTGTGATCTTAACTGTGGTTGCACATATCAGAAAATAATGAATGCATACAGGGCAGGAATTCTGGAGGAAAAGACAATCACTTCCTCCTGTGAACGTCTTTTTACTACCAGATTCCTCCTTGGAATGTTTGATAAAACAGAGTATGATGACATTCCATATACAGTGGTTGAATGTAAAGAGCATCTTGAAGTGGCTCATAAAGCAGCTGCCGAAAGTGTAGTTCTTTTGAAAAATGACGGAATTCTTCCTTTAAAGAAAGAAAACCTTAAAACCATTGGTGTTATAGGACCTAATGCCAATTCAAGACTTTCTCTTATAGGTAATTACCATGGAACTGCCTCAAGGTATGTAACAGTTCTTGAAGGAATACAGGATATGGTAGGAGATAATACAAGAGTTCTTTATTCAGAAGGATGCGATATTTTTAATAATAATATCAGTAATCTGGCCGATCCTAATCTTCCGGACAGATTATCAGAGGCAGTAACAGTTGCAGAATATTCTGATGTGGTTGTCCTGGTTCTCGGACTTGATGAAAACCTTGAGGGAGAAGAGGGGGATGCAGGTAACCAGTTTGCATCCGGTGATAAAGTGAATTTAGAGCTTCCGCTTCCACAAAGACAACTTCTTAAAGGTGTTTTGGATGTAGGAAAGCCGACTGTAGTTATAAATATGGCAGGAAGTGCAATTAACCTTACTATGGCTAAAGACAGGGCAGGTGCCGTAATACAGGCATGGTATCCCGGAGCCTTAGGAGGTGAGGATGTAAGTAAGATTCTCTTTGGTGAAATTTCCCCATCGGGAAAACTTCCTTTAACATTTTATGTATCTTCTGAAGAACTGCCAGAGTTTACGGATTATTCAATGAAAAACAGAACCTACAGATATTTCGAGGGAAAACCATTGTATCCTTTTGGATATGGACTGACTTATGGTGATTGTCACGTAGATGGAGACCTGGATGTAAGGCTTATAGACGGTGATATTAAAAAAGGAGCTAAGGTTTCTGTGACTGTAACTAATAGTGGAGATGTGGAAACAGATGATGTCCTTCAGGTATATATAAAGGATCTTGATTCAGGATTTGCAACACCTCATGCAAGTCTTTGTGGTTTTAAAAGAGTACATGTAAAACCGGGAGAAAGCATAGATGTAACTGTTACTATAGATTCAAGAGCATTCACATCAGTTGATGAAGAAGGAAACAGAGATATTTTTGCAAGGAATTTTGAAGTATATGCCGGAATGCAACAACCGGATGAATGTTCAAAAATTCTTACTGGACATGAATGCGCTTCTACCAGAATACATATCTAATGTTATCGAATAATTCTTTTAAATTCGGGCTTTATGAATCGTTTATAAAAATGTGAAATATTTTAAAATAATCTAATTGGACTATTGCACAGTTAAAATATTATATTAAAATAGTACATAGGTAACTATGTTCGTTAAAAGGAGAAAGGTGATTTTTATGATTAACATTCCAGAAGTTAAAATTGGTTTGGTTGCAGTTAGTAGAGACTGCTTCCCTGCATCACTTGCAGTTAACAGACGTAAGGCTTTGGCAGAAGCTTACAAGAAAAATTTCAATGACAAGGACGTATATGAGTGCCCTGTATGTATTATCGAGAGTGAGATTCACATGGTTCAGGCTCTTGAAGATATTAAGAAGGCAGGATGTAATGCACTTTGTGTATATCTTGGTAACTTTGGTCCTGAAATTTCAGAGACATTGCTTGCTAAGCACTTTGATGGTCCTGTAATGTTCTGTGCAGCTGCAGAAGAGTCACAGAATGATCTTATTGATGGAAGAGGAGATGCATATTGTGGAATGCTTAATGCAAGCTACAATCTTCACATCAGAAATACAAATGCATATATTCCGGAATACCCGGTTGGAACTGCTGATGAATGTGCAAAGATGATCAATGAGTTCGTTCCTATTGCAAGAGCTATTGTTGGTGTACGTGATCTTAAGGTTATAAGCTTTGGCCCACGTCCTATGAATTTCCTTGCATGTAATGCTCCTATTCAGCAGATTTATAATATGGGCGCTGAAATTGAAGAAAATTCAGAGCTTGATCTTTTTGAAGCATTTAATAAACATGCCGGAGATAAGAGAATTCCTGATGTTATTAAAGATATGGAAAAAGATCTTGGTTCAGGTAATAAGAAACCTGAAATTCTTGAGAAGCTTGCTCAGTATGAGCTTACACTTCTCGACTGGATTGAAGAACACAGAGGCTATAAAAAGTATGTTACCATTGCCGGTAAGTGCTGGCCTGCATTCCAGACACAGTTTGGATTTGTTCCTTGTTATGTAAATTCAAGACTTACAGGAAGAGGAATCCCTGTATCTTGTGAAGTAGATATTTATGGTGCAATCAGTGAGTTTATCGGAACATGTGTAAGTAATGATTCAGTTACACTTCTTGATATTAATAACTCCGTTCCTGCTGATATGTATGAAGAGAGCATTAAGGGTAAGTTTGATTACAAGCATACAGATACATTCATGGGCTTCCATTGTGGTAACACATGTACAGGTAAGCTTTCAAGCTGCGAGATGAAGTTCCAGAGAATTATGGCTCGTAATCTTCCTGAAGAAGTTACACAGGGAACTCTTGAAGGTGATATTATGCCTGGAGATATCACATTCTACAGACTTCAGAGCACATCAGATAATCATCTTCGTGCTTATGTTGCACAGGGTGAAGTACTTCCTGTTGCTACAAAGTCATTTGGTGGTATTGGTGTATTTGCTATTCCTGAAATGGGCAGATTCTACAGACATGTTCTTATTCAGCAGAACTTCCCACATCATGGTGCAGTAGCATTTGGTCATTTTGGAAAAGCTCTTTACGAGGTATTTAAATATCTTGGAGCTGAGACAATTGGCTATAATCAGCCGGCATCTCTTCCATACCCATCAGAGAATCCTTTTGCTTAATAGAAGGAACAATTAAATATCAATCATTATTTTTAGAAATATATTATTGATGGAATGACTGCCGGTGCTGTAAAGGGTTAATTACCTTAGCCATATTTCATAAAATAAAACCTTCTTTTGTCTGCCCCTACTACCCTGACAAAAGAAGGTTTTGTTTTTATCTGATATTATGAATAGTAGAATATGCCATGAGCCTGAGCTTTTGTGACAGATCCTTTTCACTTTCTCTAAAGCCGGTTTTGGCCCAATAGTCAACGATACCTGCACAGCCACCGGCAATATAAGCAAAAATCATATCCTGATCCATATCCGGAATATCAGGCAGATCACATTTAATAATAGTGGCAAATCTGGAATAAATAATTCTGGACACTTTAGATGTAAAGTTGTTGGCTGTTGCCTGGGTGAAAAGACCAATGCCATCCTTGGAATTGACGTTGGTTTTTACCTGTTTTAATAAATCTACAATAAAATCATCCATAGAGCTCTTAGTGGCTATATCAAGTCTGCTTACAAGATTTTCAATAGCTTCTTCCTGCAGTTTGTCCACAAGATCCGGAATATCAAGGTAGTGTTTATAGAAAGTAGCCCTGTTTATTTCAGCCTTATTACATACTGCAGTTACAGTGACTTTTTCATAATCGGTTTCTTTCACCAGTTCATAAAAGGCAGAACGTATTCTCATTTTTGTATATCGAACTCTGCCATCCTCTTTTTTTTCATCCATAATAAACACTTTCCTCTTAATCTGTTGAATAACTTTCACATGTATACTAATTGTTGGTTGTAAGTAGTAATTTTCTGGAATATAATTCCAATATATTAAAGATAATAAACACTTGTTTAATAAATTTCAACTGTATGTTTGGAGAAGAATATGAAAGAAGATCAGGTAAAGGTTTTTGAAAGCAACAATTTATGGGGTTCTATTTTTAAGATGGTTATTCCAGCCTTGATAGCAATACTTGTCATGCTGATATACAACATGGCAGACATGATATTTGTAGGCCAGACAGGAGAGACGGCGCAGGTAGCGGCGGTATCTGTTGTAGGTCCTATATTTAGTCTTATAATGGCTTTTGCCATGCTGATTTCAGCGGGCGCCACAGTTATTATTTCCTCTGATCTTGGCAAAAAAGATAACGAACACGCCAGGATGGTGGCCTCCCTTAGCATATGGAGCGGAATTATCTGCGGAATAATCGCAGGCGCTTTGATAATAATATTTAATAAGCCTATCTTGGTATTTCTAGGCGCAACTACAGATATTATCACATATGCGAGAAATTATATGCTGATTCTTGCAGCAGGAGCACCGCTACTACTTATAAGTAACATGCTCAGTCAGGTTCTTAGAGCAGAAGGGGCAGTAAAAGAGGGACTTGTAGGCAACCTAATGGGAACTGTTGTCAACATCATTCTGGATCCTATATTCATTCTGGGTTTTGGAATGGGAGTTGTAGGTGCTGCAATTGCTACAGTTATAGGAAATCTTGTTGCTACTGTTTACTATCTTCTTTATATGAAAAATAAGGCCATTGTCATTAATATGAAGCTTTCTTATGCCAAAGTAAATCCTGTATTTATTTTCTCTATTATGGCCCTGGGCTTACCTAATGCTGTAAGCACGCTTTTATCGGGATTTGCCAACTCTTTTGCCAACCAGCTCTTATCTAAATACGGATCGGATGCAATAGCAGCCAATGCTGCAGCCGGAAGAGTAAATATGATTATAGTAATGGTACTTATGGGAATATGCATGGGTGCTCAGCCTCTTATGTCCTATAACTATGGCGCAGGTAAGCTTGATAGATTGTCCGGTGTAATGAAAAGACTCTTAATCCTCTCCACAAGCACCGGCTTAATAACAGCCGCAGCGGTTATATTCTTTAAATCAGCAGTTATCGGCATGTTCCTAAAGGATTTAGCAGTTGCTGCTATAGCAGAAGATATACTGACCATCCTTATGATCAGTTCACCATTTTTGGGATTTTTCTACCTGGCAACTAATTTCCTGCAGGCTACCGGCAATGCCCTGAAAGCCACTATTATATCTGCACTTCAAAAGGGACTGTTACTTATTCCTTTACTATTTATTCTTGAGTATTTATTTGGATTTATGGGCATTAGATGCGCTTATGTTGCAGCAGATTTTGGGGCAATCATTATTTCATGCATTTTTATAGTTATTGAATGGATGAAAATCAGTGATAAATCAAAAAAAGATAATGAAAAAAGGGAAATGAAAACTGGAACTAATTATGACAGATGTGTTGAACGGGCTTAAGTACTTTTTGATTTACATGTTCTCAATTGCGGGGGTTATTCTTAATAAATAAACTGTTTCCATTACCAAAAGAGTTATTTAGAAAGCTATTTCATTAATCTGTATTCAGAAGGCGTGGCATTATAAATCTTCTTGAATACTTTTACAAAATAGTTATTATCGGTGTAACCTACAAAGCTGCTGATTTCACTTATTGGGTAGTTGGTTTCCTTTAGTAGATTAGCAGCCTTTTTGCATCGCTGTTTAGCAACAAAGCTCATTATTGTGTCTCCGGTTTCGCTCTTAAATATGGCAGAAAGGCGAGACACCGAAAGATTAACGGTATCAGAAAGCTTTATAAGTGTTATTTCTTCGCTTAAATGTAAGTCTATATATTCTATGACCTGCTGTATGGAAGATGAATAATTACCTATAGAAAGGCGGTGCTTATGAACTGCATCGGTTAATTCTGTTATCATTTCATTCATTAACCTGGTTTGCTCATCAACAGTGAGTTTAGCAGATGCTAGCTGCACATACTTTTGAGTAATGGTATCAATAGTTATAACAGATAATCCTGACTCTTCAGCAGCTTTCCTTGATAAAGCCCTTAAAATGGCCATGTTAGCGCCAAAGGTATAATATCTTTGCATTTCCATAACGGATTTATCCTGTTTGGAGGAGTAGGCCATTTCTTTAAATGCTGAGAAAATGTTCTCTACATCACCATTCCTGATCATGGAGAGGAATCTTTTCTCCATATCATATCGTTTATAGATTTCGCTATACCTTTTTTCATCTAGATAAAGGGTATCGGATTCTTTGTTTATGTCGTTTATAAAACCAGTTAACCTGCGATATTCATAGTTTGTTGAACCGGGAATCAAGGCTTTTATTGTGCCATTAATAATTTTTTGAAGCTGATCTGTAAATAATATTGGAAGATTTGTATAGTAGAGCTTTAGTGCAGGCATTTTGGAAATAGAAGCACCATGTGATATTAATATGCTTTCCATTTGACTATCTGAAAAAGCAGACTTTGCATAAGGACCAATTATATATTTTTGCTCATCTACTACTAAAAAAATAATTGCCACATCAAAATAGTCCACAATTTCATAAAAGGTTCCAGGAATGGCAGCATTTAGCAGATATTGAAGAGCTGATGCGGTAAACATTGGCTGGAGATCTTTATCAAAACAATATTCTGTTTCAAATTTACTTAGTGTTTTGGTACCGTCAGACGTAATAAATACAGGCACATCAAGAATGTTATTAATAAGACTTTTAAATAGATTTTTATCCATATTGTTCCTTTATAAAATTGCAATTTTGATTATGACAATAATATTTTGCTACTAATAACAATAATATTCTAATCAAATATTTTTGCAATATGATAAATTATAATAATTAATAGAAAGTATTATTAAATACTAAATAATGATAAAAGGAGAATACAATTGAAAAATTATTTTTGTAATCCTGTAAACATTAATTACAGATATCAGTTTAATCTTGATCAGAGAAATCATGGAGTTATGAAGATATGCAGAGAAGCTGCCGATCCTTCAATGATATTTTATAAAGGAAGATACTATATTTTTGCCTCAATGACCTTAGGAGTATGGGTTTCTGACGATATGGCTCATTGGGAAAATCACAGACTTCCGGATGAGTTACCATTATATGATTATGCTCCTGATGTAAGAGTTCTAGGCGAATATGTATATTATTGCGCATCAAACAGAGAGCATAATTGTGACAGATATAGAACAAAGGATATTTTAAATGGCCCTTATGAAAAAATAGAAGGGAATTTTGCCTTCTGGGATCCGAATCTTTTTGTGGATGATGATGACAAAATCTATTTTTATTGGGGTTGTTCAAATGCTACTCCAATATATGGCTGCGAACTTGATCCGGCAACCATGAATCCAAAAGGTGATAAGGTAGAACTTATAAGTGGAGATCCTTTTAAAAAAGGTTTTGAAAGAATAGGTGAAAACAATGCATTCTTACCTGCCGGTGCAGAAGAAATAGAAAATTCCTACAATAACTTTTTCAAATCCCAGGGATTAAAAGAGGAAGATGTACCAGCAGAGGTAAGGCCTTTAATTAAAGGAATGTTTACAAGAAAGCCTTATATTGAGGGCGCATGGATGGATAAAAGAAATGGAAAATACTATCTGCAGTATGCCTTTGGCGGAACTCAATATAATACATACGGAGATGCAGTGTATATAAGCGATAATCCATTGGGACCATTTAAGCTGGCAGACAATGCACCATATTCATACAATCCGGGAGCATTTATCCCCGGAGCAGGACATGGGTCTACTATGGAAGATGAGTACCATAACATATGGCATACTTCCACCATGAGAATAAGCCTCAATCATGATTTTGAGAGAAGAGTTGGTATATGGCGAGCAGGTTATGACAGTGATGGAGAACTGTTTTGCAATCAAAGATATCCAGACTGGCCTTATGCCATTACAGATGATCATATAAATCCATGGGAAGAGCCGGAGTGGATGCTGCTTAGTTTTGGCAAAAAAGTTCTCGCTTCATCTAATATGGATGGCTTTGAAATGGATAATGTCTTAGACGAGAACGTCAGAACTTTGTGGAGACCTGCTACCAATAGTGCACAGGAATGGATAACTGTAGATCTTGGTGACAGTTATGAAGTTCATGCCATTCAGATCAATTTTGGCGATTATGGAATTGACTTAAAACCGGGAGGTGAAATAAAAGGAACATCCCAGGCCAGATATATTGAGGAAGAAGACTTATATACCAGATGGAAATTAGAAGGATCTGAGGATGGAGAAAACTTTTTTGTCATAGAAGATAAATCTGATGCAGTTACTGATTTATCCCACGACCTGATTATAAGAGAAGACGGTATAAAAGTAAGATTTCTCAGGCTTTCAAATATAGAAGTTCCTTATAAGCAGATTCCTGCTGTTTCCGGAATAAGAGTATTTGGACTTGGAAGGGGAAGCAGACCTGGAAAGTCATCATACACTGTAGTTAGAGAAAATGACCTTGATATGTCTGTACAGATAAAAAAGGATAATGCTTTGGGCCACATGATATTATGGGGAAGCTGTCCTGAGAAACTGTACCATAGCTGCATGGTTTATGGAAACGAAGGAGTTGATAAGCCAAAACGCATTGGTGCACTTGTTTCTGGTAGAGAATACGTGGTCAGAGTAGATAGTTTTAATGAAAATGGAATTACTATAGGAGAAACTATCCCAGTAAAATAATACTATTAATAATAATAAATTTCTAACTATGAAAAGGTGTCTATGTTAACATGCAGATACAAAGAAAAAGCACCACATAGAAAGGGGTTATATTATGGGTAAAAGTAGAGAAAGTAAAGGGGAAGTTTATAAAAGAGCTAAAACATGGCATATAGCTCTGGCGATGATGACCGGAATAGGTCAGATGGCTTTTTATGTAATGATGAATGGGGCCACATATATTGGTAATTCCAACTTTGGAATACTGGTAGCTGTAACAGGAATGATAATTACAGGTTCAAGATTATTTGATGGTATAACAGATCCGATTATTGCTTATTTTATAGAACGATTCCATTCACGTTTTGGAAAGCTTCGAGTTGGTATTATGACAGGATGGGCTGTCATGTCAATTTCAACACTTTTAATGTGTAATCTTGGTCCAAAGCTTGGATTGACTGGAATAGCAGGAATGCTGTACTTCATTTTATGCTACATGATTTATATCATTGGTTATACATTTGTCAGCGTAGCAGGAAATGTTAATTCAAATGTACTTACAAATGATCCAAAGCAGAGACCAACAATTTCAGTATGGTCAACAACCTATTCATATCTTGCACCAATGATCATCAGTATTGTTGCTTCAGCAGTTATTCTTCCTAAGTACGGTAATATTCAGGGTTCAGAATATTTTGCAGAATATAACCTGGTTGTTATAGCTATTTCCTTTGTTTCTTTATTACTGTCCTGTATCGGAATTGCTCCATATGATATTCCGGAGAATTTTGAAGGAATCAAGTCTGATAAAAAGGAAGATTCAAAGCCTTCATTTAAAGATATGGTGGCAATTATAAAAGAAAATAAGGAATTACAGAGATTTATTATAGCAGCAACTTCAGATAAACTTGCACAGACAATTGGAAGTGCAGCTGTTGTAAGTACAATGCTTAATGGAATTATGATCGGCTCAATGGCCATTTCATCTATCCTTTCTGCTGTAGCAATGCTTCCTGCTATTATATTTGCAATTATAGGATCAAAGATTGCAGGTAAAAAAGGTAGCAGAGCAGTTATGATTGGTTGGACCAGATACTGCATTGTATTAAATATTATATTTGCACTGTATCTTTTATTCGCACCTACACAGCTTGTAGGTACTGTTCTGTCAGGTAATTTGAGCTCACAGGCAATTATTATGGCAATTTGCTTTATCATATTCACATTCTGCAATAATGGATTAAAAATGGTTGTGTCAGTAGCAACTAACTCATTTAGATTAGACGTTGTAGATTATGAGCTTGATAGAAGCGGAAAATATATGCCTGCAACTGTATCAGCTACATATAGTTTCATAGATAAGATTGTTTCATCCTTCGGCGCTACAATAGCAACATTAATGATTGGATTGATCGGTTATACAAGTAGTGCACCTCAGCAGGGAGATCCTCTTACATGGGGTGTAAAAATCATGACTGTCACTCTTATGATAGGATTCCCTATCGCCGGATGGATATGTACTTTACTTGCAATGAAGAATTCTTCACTTACATATGAAAAAATGGGCGAAATACAAAAGAGTATTGCTGATAAAAAATCTAAAGCAGTGACAGCTTGATATTAAGGAGTGTTTTAATGAGAAAAGCTATAAATTGGAATAATAACTGGACCTTTATTAAAGAAAATGAGGAAGAGAAGATAACTCTTCCTCATACATGGAATGCAGTAGATGGTCAGACAGGACCTGAACCATACTATAGAGGTGAATGCACATATAAAAAGGCCTTTGAAAGACCTGCAATGGATAAAAATGAAAGATGCTATGTGGAATTTAGAGGCATCAACTCATCCTGCAAGGTGACCTTAAATGGCAGTATGCTTACAAGCCACGACGGAGGATATTCAACATTTAGAGCTGATTTAACAGATTATCTTGAAGATGTTAATAATCTTGAAGTTGTTGTTTCCAATGAGCCCAATAACAGAGTATATCCACAAAGAGCAGATTTTACTTTTTATGGCGGAATATATAGAGATGTTTACCTTGTAACTGTTGATGAAAGCCATTTTGACATGGATTATTACGGAGGAAACGGACTGTATTTAACTCCTTCTATCACAGAAGATGGCGCAGATGTTGATATAGAGTGTTACTTCAAGGGCAGTGCAGATAAAGTTGTTATTTCAATTGATGGTATTGGCGAACAGAGCCTTTTAATCACAGAAACAGAAGGAAAAAAACTTGCGAAGGGCAAAGTCCATATAGATAATCCACACCTGTGGAATGGTCTTGAGGATCCATTTTTATATCAGGTAACAGCAACACTTTTAAATGAAGATAAAGAGTGCGACAGAATATATGACAAGTTTGGAGTAAGGGAGTTTAAAGTCGATCCTGAAAAAGGATTTTTCTTAAATGGAAAAAGCTATCCTCTCCATGGTGTATCCAGACATCAGGACAGAGCGGGTGTTGGAAATGCACTTACCAAAGAGATGCATGAAGAGGATATGGACCTGATCCTGTCCATGGGGGCCAATTCCATAAGACTTGCTCATTATCAGCATGATCAGTATTTTTACGATCTGTGTGATGAAAAAGGTATAGTTGCCTGGGCAGAAATACCATATATTACAGTTCATATGGATACAGGCCGCGAAAATACCATATCTCAGATGAAAGAGCTTATTACTCAAAATTATAACCACGCATCAATTATGTGCTGGGCACTTTCCAATGAGATAACATTGCAGGGCGTTACCGAAGACCTTGTGGAAAATCATAAAATCCTTAATGACATAGTTCATGAAATGGATGCCAAGAGATTTTCAGCTATGGCAAATCTTTTTTTGCTGGATACTAATTCACCACTTGTAAAACTGCCTGATATCAGAGGGTACAACCTGTACTACGGCTGGTATGTAGGAGAGGTTGAGGATAATGATAAATGGTTTGATGACTTCCATAGAGACCATCCTGAGGTTGCCATAGGTCTTACTGAATATGGAGCAGATTCTGTTATAAATCTTCAGTCACCGAAGCCTGAAAAAGGAGACTATACAGAGAGCTATCAGGCACTCTATCACGAGCATATGCTGGAGATGTTCAGCACAAGGCCATATATCTGGGGCACTTACCTGTGGAATATGTTTGAATTTGCTGCAGCAGGAAGAGATGAAGCCGGGGACCCGGGCAAGAACCATAAAGGCGTAATTACTTTTGACAGAAAAGAGAAAAAGGATGCCTATTATATCTACAAGGCATGGTGGACTAAAGAACCATTTGTTCATCTGTGCTCTAAAAGATACCATGACAGGATTGAAGATGTAACTGAAATAAAGGTATACAGCAATTTAGACAGTGTAACTTTATTTGTGGATGATAAGGAAATAGAGACTAAAAAAGGTTCTCACGTATTTAAGTTTAATGTTGAAATCACAGGCGTACATAACATTAAAGCTGTTTCCGGAGATTCTAAAGACGAGATGGAAATAGCTCATGTAGATGAGCCAAATCCTAAGTATTTTGCTTCAGCAGATAAGGTAAGGAACTGGTTTGATGAGCCGGAAAACAAGGCAGATGAAAAAGAAGGCTACCTGTCAATATACAGCACAATGGCTGAGATTCAGTCAGTACCTGAGGGAAAAGCTTTTATTGATAAAATGATGGAGGGCATGAAGAAAAAAACTGCCGGTGGTATGGGCAAGGATGTAGAAATACCCGATGCCATGCAGGCAATAATTGCAAGACAGCCACTAATAAAGCTGATTCAGCAGGGAGGCATGGAACTGGATCAGGAACAGATAAATCAGATAAACAGTATGCTACAACAAATAAAAAAGAGGTGACAAAATGAAGTTTAATGAAGGATTTATGCTGGGCGCAGCCACAGCAGCTCATCAGGTTGAAGGAAATAATGTTAATTCCGATTACTGGGCAATGGAGAATATGCCATATTCTCAGTTTGTAGAACCATCAGGAGATGCTGTAGATCACTACAACAGATATGAGCAGGATATCAAGATGCTCAAGGACGCAGGCCTTAACACCTACAGATTTTCCATCGAGTGGGCCAGAATTGAACCCAGGCGCGGAGAATTTGATGATAGTGAAATTGAACATTACAGAAAGATGATTCAGTTCTGCAGACAAGAAGGCATAGAACCTATAGTTACTCTTTATCATTTCACATCACCTCTATGGCTAATAAAGGAAGTCGGCTGGGACAATGAAGAAGTAGTAGAGCTTTTTGCCGGATATGCAGAGTATGTTACCAAAAAGCTTGGCTCAGATATAAATTACATCTGCACAATAAACGAAGCCAACATGAGACTCCAGATAGGCGCTCTCATGGAGCGATTCAAGAAGCAGATGATGTTAAAAATGAGTAAGGCCGCCGAAAATCAACAGGCACAGCAGACTGATTCCATGGAAGGTCAGGTTCAGGTGGGTCTAAACCTTAATAATCCTATGGAAAAAATGAAACTTGCAGCTATGGAAAATGCCAAAATATTTGGTAATCCTCAGCCACATACATTTGTATCCGCTACGGATGACAAGGGAGACATGATAGTTATCAAGGCCCATCAGGCTGCCAAAAAGGCTATAAAAGCTGTAAACCCTGACATTAAGGTAGGTATCACTCTTTCTCTCCATGACGTACAGTGGATTGAAGGTGGTAAAGAAAAAGCTGATAAAGAATGGGATGAAGAGTTTGCTCATTATATCCCATATATTAAAGATGATGATTTCATGGGATTACAGAATTATACAAGAACTATCTATGGCCCTGAGGGAGTAGTACCTGTACCTGAGGGAACTCCTATGACACTTATGGACTATGAAGTATATCCTGAGGCTTTAGAGCATGTAATAAGAAGAGTACATTTGGAAATGGAAAATGTACCGATTCTTGTAACAGAAAACGGAATTGCCACATCAAATGATGATGAGAGAATTGCCTTTATAGATAAAGCTCTTGAAGGCGTTCAGAATTGTATAAAGGATGGTATTCCTGTAATAGGCTACTGTCACTGGTCACTTCTTGATAATTTTGAATGGCAAAAGGGATATGCCCTTACCTTTGGTCTGTGTGCAGTTGACAGAACCACACAGGTCAGAACACCAAAACCAAGTTTAAAGCATTTAGGAACATATTGCTGATAGTTAAGGAAAATATCTATGAAAGCTACAAATATTAAAATTGAACATCTAAATAATCCAATTGGAATTGATATTAAAAAGCCTCTTATTACCTGGGTTTGTGAAGGCGGAGAAAGCCAGACGGCCTATGAAATTAAAGCTTTTTCAGAAGGAATTGAAATCTGGAACAGCGGCAGACAAAGTTCTGATTCTATGCAGGTAAGATTTTTAGGAGAACTTTCATCAAGACAGAGAGTTGAACTTGAAATAGTTCTGTATGATGAAAAGGGAGCTGCAGGTGATGTTTCAAAGGCCTTTTTTGAAATGGGATTATTAGATAGCAACAAAGACTGGCTTGCAAAATGGATAAATCCAGAAACTGAAAATCTTCTTGAAGTAAATAAGAGACCGGCAAGCTATTTAAAGAAAAGTTTTAACATATCTGAATTTAATAAAGCAAGATTGTATATTACAGCGCATGGCTTGTATACAGCTTTTATAAACGGTCAAAAAGTAAGTGATCAGGTCCTTGCTCCCGGCACCTCAGAATACAGTATGCGTCTTGAATATCAGACCATAGATGTAACAGGTCTTGTCCATGAGGGTGACAATGAAATGTGTGTTATTTTAGGTGATGGCTGGTACAGAGGGAAAAGCGGTATGAACAATACCGAAGGAAACCTTTATGGTAGTGATATTTCTCTGCTGGCACAGCTTGAAGCCGACGGAAAATGCATCTGTATCACTGATGAAACCTGGCAGGCATCTCAAATGGGACCTATCAGAGCAAATGGACTGGACTTTGGTGAAAGAGTGGATGCAAGAATAGGCGATGGCTCTTTTGCAAGTAAGGATTATCACCCGGTAAAAATAGAAAACTTTGGCTACGATAATCTCGTATGCTCTAATAACGTGCCAATTAGAGAAAAGGAAAACTTTAAAGGAAAACTCATTACAACACCAAAGGGAGAAAAGGTCATAGACTTTGGCCAGAATATAGCCGGCTATACAAGTTTTAAATGCGTAGCCGGGGCAGGTGCCAAAATCCGCCTTATTCATGGCGAAACACTGGATAAAGATGGCAATTTTACAATTGATAATTTCCAGCATGAGAGCATGGACCCTGCCAAGATGGTATATCAGGAAACAGAGTATATATGCAAGGAAGGTGAAAACGTTTATAAACCTTTATTTGCCATATTCGGTTTCCAGTACATGCTTGTAGAGAGCGATATCCCTGTAGAAGATATTGATTTTACAGCCATTGCCGTTTATTCGGACATGGAAGTTACAGGTACATTTGAATGTGGAAACAGCGATGTTAACCAGTTGTTTAAAAACTCCATCTGGAGCATGAAGGGGAATTTTGCAGATATTCCAACAGATTGCCCTACAAGAGAGAGACAGGGATGGACAGGAGATGCAGCAGCATTTGCTCCTACAGGAGTGTATCTTATGGACTGCTATCCGGTTTTAAGGAAATGGTTAAATGAAGTGCGCTGTGAGCAGATGCCTGATGGCAGAATCCCTGGAGTTGCACCTAAAAGTGAGTTTCCGGGAAAGTTTAAATTATTAAGCGACGGTTCTGCAGGCTGGGCAGATGCCATAGGCATTGTGCCAAGTACTCTGGCATCAGTATATAACTGTACTGATATACTTGATGAAAATTATGAAGCCTTTAAGAAATGGGTTGATTTCACAGCCGACAGAGCAACCAAAAGCAGACTAAAAGCTAAATTTAAGTCAGATAAACACAAAAAATACATTGTGGATACCGGATTCCACTGGGGTGAGTGGCTTGAACCTGGCGTTGACTCCAAGGCAGCTCTCACGGAGGCCCTAATGAAGGGTGCACCGGAAGTTCCTACTGCTTATTATGCTTATAGCAGCACTCTCCTTGGCAAGGCAGCTCAAAAGCTTGGCAAAAAAGATGATGCAAGCTATTACAGTGAACTGGCTGAAAATGTAAAAGAAGCCTACAGGGCATATTTTGTCAAAAAAGGAAAAATAGTATCTGACAGACAGGCCTCCTATGTACGTCCTATTGCCCTTGATGTTATATCACAGGAGGAGAAAAAAGAGGCCGCAGCTACACTTAATCAGATGGTAATAGATAACGGTTATCATCTAAATACAGGATTTTTATCAACACCGTATCTGTGTCATGTCTTAACAGAATACGGATATGTGGATACGGCATATAAACTCCTATTGCAGGATACAGCTCCAAGCTGGCTATATGCAGTCCAAAAAGGCGCCACCACCATATGGGAGACCTGGGATGGCAAAAGAGAAGACGGCTCAGTCCATGATTCTCTAAATCACTACTCCTATGGAGCTATATCAGGATGGCTGTTTAAGGATGTAGCCGGAATAAATCTGGAATATGGCAAAATCATAATTGAGCCTCATCCTGATAAATCCATAGGCTATGCTGCAGCTACATACAATTCACCTCTTGGAATGATTAAATCTTCCTGGAAGGCTGAAGATGACGGATATAGCTATGAGATAGAAATACCGGTAAATACAACTGCAACAGTTAAACTTCCCGGACAGGAAGAAAAAACACTGACTGCAGGAAGATATTGCTTTAAAAATTAAGAAAAGGACCTGCCAAACCAAGTAATTGGTGCGGCAGATCCTTTTTTTGCTGATAGAAATTATCTTTCATTACCCCAGAAGAAAAGTCCCAGCATTCCGGGGCCTACATGGGAGCCGGAAAAAGGTTCGTGCATACAGATAGTGATATTGGCTTTAGGGTTAATAGCCTTAACCTTTTCTTCAAGAGTCTTAGCATCTTCAAGACAGTCTCCGTGGGAGATGCATACTGTCTGATCAGGTGTATCCATTCTCTTTTCGGCATATTTTTTGGCGATAGCCTCAATAGCACTCTTTCTTCCGCGGGTCTTGCTACAGGAGATTATATGACCTGTGCTGTCGCCAAATAAAATAGGCTTAATATTAAGCATTGTTCCAATGCTGGCTGTAACACCGCTTACGCGGCCTGTTTTCTTAAGAAAGTTAAGATCATCTACTGTAAAATACTGACAGGCATGAGGTACATCACTATCGAGGATTTTGGCAGCTTCACGGACATCTATGCCATCTGCGCACAATTTGGCAGCCTTTAATCCAAGGATTCCATTTCCAAAACCGCAGCCCATGGAATCAACAATATGAATGAATCTTCCGGGAAATTCTTCCATAAGTTCCTCTGCAGCGACCTTGGCAGCATTGTAAGTGCCACTTATTCCTGAACTCATGGATATATAGATTATATCCTCACCATTTTCAAGAACAGGTGTAAAGTGAGTAATAAACAGCTGAGAATTAAGAAGACTGGTTTTAGCCATTTTGCCATTTCTTAACTGTTCATAGAAATCATGCCCATCAAAACTTTCAATATCCCCTGTGTAATCAACGACTTTATCATCTAAAACATAATCACAGGGTAGTACTGTGATATTATCTAACATTTTTTTAGGTAGATTGGCACTACCATCAACGAAAACTCTAAAAGACATAGCCCCTCCAACAATATTTTAAAATATATTACTATTATAGCAAACTCAATTCATATATGTAAAAGCTATCTGTAAATCCGGTATTTTAATCATGTCTGATCTTTATAGAAACGCTCAATTATAAGCTAAATATAAATCTTCTAAACTTATTCTTAAATGTTATTATAACGTATTCCAATTAACGAATTGATATAAGATAATGATTGAGACACAAGCAATTTTTTTCAGAAATTGGTCGCTTAGCCCCCAGGTGAAGAGGTAGGAGGTCTTATGGCTAAAAAATTCATTTCTAAAATGATTGCTGTAACTATGGTGCCTTTGTTAATTACGGCCTGTAATACAGGTTCTGATTCAAACACCGGGGTTACAACATCATCTTCCGGATCAGTTTCTTCCCAAAATACAAGTTCATCAGTAACAAAGCCTACGCAGATTACCATGATGGTAGATGGTACGGTTGTCACGCCTGATAATGGACAGGCTGATTTTGAGGCAAAATGGGAAGAACTTACAGGTATTGATCTGGTCATTGTTCAACCCGAGCATGACGTATATTATGATGAGGTTACAAAGGTATTTGAAAGCGGAGAATTACCGGATGTGATTCTTCTTAGTTCATCCTATTATACGGTATATGCAGCACAGGATATGCTTGCTGATATCAGCACGTATTATTCCGGTTCTGAGCTTGAAGCAAGAGTTGAGGCAGCAGGTAACTCACCTCTTATTGAAGGTCTTAGAATAAATAACAAATTATTTGGCATTTCACCTACAAGAGGTAATGGCTGTATTACATATATCAAAAAGGCCTGGCTTGATAATGTAGGCATGGATGCACCGACAACATTTGATGAGTATATGGAAATGCTCAAGGCCTTTACGGAAAAAGACCCTGATGGTAATGGTATTAATGGAGATACCTATGGAGTGTCAGCAGCAGGTCTTGTTAATAATGAAGCACCTTATGTAAATTATCTTCCGGAATTTTACCAGGATGCGTATCCTTCTTTTTATCAAAAAGAAGATGGAAGCTGGGCAGATGGATTTACAGATGATGCCATGAAACAGGCACTTACAAGAATAAGGGATGCTTATTCAAAGGGCTATATTGATAAGGATATAGCAGAAAACGGTACAGGCGACTGTAGAGACAAATATTATGCCAATGAATACGGTGTATTTACATACTGGGCAGGAACCTGGGCTAAGACACTTGCAGGAAAGCTTGAAGAGGCAGGTGTAGATTCTGAGCTGGTAGCCATCCCGCCTCTTGAAGAGACAGGACAATATCTTGAAAGAGTAGCACCTGTTTGGTGCATTACATCTTCATGTAAAAATCCTGCAGGAGTATATAAGTATTTCCTTGAAACTATGCTTGATGCCGGAGAAGTTGAAGAGCTCTGGACTTATAGTCCTATTTCTGACAGCTACGCCAAAAATCATATAGATCATCTTCTGGCTGTTGTTCCACTTGTAAATGACCCTGGAGCAGACAGTATTACAGAAAAGCAGGCTGAAGCTTTAAGCATTTTTAATGCCAATAGTAGAATGGCTGATCTTCCATATAGTACAGGCGCTTATTCTGAGTACAATGATGATCTTATGACACTGAAAAAGGAACTTATAAGTAAAGTTGTAATAGACGGAGTGGATATAGATACTGCTTATGCCGAATTTGACGCAGCCGGTGGTGTTTATATGTCCCAGGCGATAGTTGACTCACTCAATGCTGAGTGATTAAAGGGCTTTTAAGGAGGCTTATATGGCTAAAAAACGAGGTATGAGATTCAGTATCAGGGCAAAGATACTTATAAGTAGTATTACTATGAATCTGTTAATAGTAGCAATCATGGGTATGACGGTATATAACTATGTTCAGCACAGTTACATAAAAAGTGCTTCAGAAGATACACTGGCAATATGCAGAATTGCTGCGAATCAGTTAAACGGTAATCTTTTAGGGTTATTGGAAGCAGGAGCTGATGATAGTTATGCCAATACTGTTATGAAAGAAGACATGCAGGACGTAGCGGATTCTTCTAATGTTTATTCTATCTATACCATAGGTGAAAGAAATGGTGATACCGTTTATTTATCGAAGCTTGATGGATCTGCGGCAATAGGAACAGCAGTTGATGATGCCTGTGAAGAATGCATAAAAAAAGCACTGGCATCTTCAGGATATGTATCACAGACTATACAGACAAGCGATAATGGTATTCATTATTTGACTGTCTATGCACCTATTCATAATAATAATGGAGAAGTAGTAGGCGTACTGGGAATTGACTATGTAGTAGATGAGCTGGTGGATTCTCTTAATTCTATAGTAAGAACTATTGGAATGATAGGTCTTGTGCTTGCTATATTCTCAGCTGTAGTTTCAATACTTGTAGCAGGTGGAATTACAAGAGGCTTAAGCATTGTTGATAAGAAGATCAGTGACCTTGTAACCAACAATGGTGACCTTACTCAGAAAATTGAAATCAAGGGCAATGACGAAGTATCGGATATTGCAGATAGTATTAATGAACTTCTTGAATACATAAGGAGTGTAGTAGTTACAATTTTTGACAGTTCCACAAAACTATCCGGTTCGGTGGAAACTGCTCTTGATAATACAGTTAAGACTAATGACCAGTTGGATGGTGTTTCAGCAACCATGGAAGAGATGAGTGCAGCCATGGAAGAAACTTCAGCGTCTCTTCAGCAAGTACAGGGTTCGACCAGCAGAATCAAGGATGATGTTCAGGATATGTACCAGAGTATCAAAGATGGTACAGATTATGCCAGCGAGATGGAAGGCCGTGCAGAAAAGATGAGACAACATGCTGAGCTTGAAACAGAGTCTGCAAGAGAAGCAGCTGATAACATGACTCAGAGCCTTAACGATAAGATTGAAAAATCAAAGGCTGTTGAAGGAATAAGTAATCTTACTCAGACAATTCTTGAAATCGCGGATCAGACTAATCTGCTGTCACTTAATGCAAGTATTGAGGCTGCAAGAGCCGGTGAACATGGCAAAGGCTTTGCTGTTGTAGCAGGTGAAATCAGTACTCTGGCAGCAAATTCAGCAGAAACAGCCAAGCAGATTCAGGTAATCAGCCAGGAAGTTATTGATAATGTAAGAGGCCTTGCCGATGAGGCAACCAAAATGGTTGATTTCGTACGGGAAAAGACCATTGGCGGATATCAGCAGCTTATGGAAACCGGAGTCCAATATCAGGAAGATGCCCAGAAGATTTCAGAAATGCTTCAGAATGTAGATAGAGCATCTATGAATATTGAAAAATCCATGAATGTTGTTTCCCAGGCAATGGATGATGTTACTACAGCGGTTGATGAAAGTGCAAGAGGCATTGGCGATGTGGCCGGAGCAGTTTCGGATATGTCTGGCCATATGAAAGAAAATAAGATTGTTGTTAATGAAAACTCAAACATCGCTCAGCAGCTTGATGAAGAGGTTAATAAGTTCAAATTCTGATAAATTAGTATTATTTTGACTTTCGCAGTTAATCCTTACATGGTGAGGGATTTCTACAATAAATAACAGTAAGCTAAAGATATGAAAGTGCAGTTGCTACAGAGTAATCAGCTCTGGCAGCTGCTCTTTTTTATAATTTATATGAAATACGGCTTTTCCTATATTGAAATCAGTTAAATGATATATTAAGATAAAAACTGGTTATAAAGAAAGTTGGAATATCTAAATATAGTAGATGCCAGAAGGGTTTAAACAGATGCTGACCTATAATTATGAAAATATCGATGGACCATTATATGAATATATATATAAATGCATAAAGGAAGACATTCTTTCAGGTGTACTTAAGGCCGGAGAAAAGCTTCCTTCCAAAAGGACCTTTGCTCAAAACAATGGAATCAGTACAATTACAATTCAAAATGCATATGACCAGCTTATAAGCGAGGGTTACGTTTATGCTTTGGAAAAAAAAGGCTATTATGTTTCAAATATCAGGGAAATGAGTATGGTCAGAAAGCAGAATTCTGTCCATTATGATATAAAAAGGCCAAAGGAAAAGAAATACATCTTCGATTTTACCGGTAATAAAATGAATTCGGATAATTTCCCATTTTCTATATGGGCAAGACTTGGGAGAGAAGTGCTCTCTGACAGGAAAAATGATCTTATGAAATCAGCCCCCGGTGTGGGAATATTTGAACTAAGGGAAGCAATCGCCAGTCATTTACAGTCCTTTAGGGGAATGGCGGTAGATCCCAATCAGATTGTTGTAGGTGCAGGAACAGAGTATTTGTACAGTGTCCTTCTGCAACTTCTTGGAAGAGATAAAACGTATGCCATAGAAAATCCCGGGTATAAAAAACTGCAGAAGATATATGGCCTTTACGAAGTTGATACAGTTTATGCGGATATGGATGAATCCGGAGTTTTGGTGGATTCCTTAAGGGACACCGGGGCTCAGATAGCCCACATATCGCCTAATCATCATTTTCCAACCGGTATAACCATGCCCGCCAGCAGGCGATATGAAATTCTGGCCTGGGCCAATTCCGATTCAGAAAGATACATAATAGAGGATGATTACGATAGTGAATTTAGACGTAACGGTAAACCGATTCCTACACTTTTTAGCATAGATGAGTGTGAAAAAGTTATTTATATGAACACCTTTTCAAAATCGCTGGCTTCAACAATCCGTGTAAGTTATATGGTTTTGCCGGTACATCTGGCAAATCTTATGTATGATAAGTTTTCATTTATTTCCTGTACCGTATCTAATTTTGAACAGTACATTCTGGCTGAATTTATCAAAAAAGGCTATTTTGAAAAGCATATTAATCGTATGAGGCTTTATTATGTCAGACAGCGCAAAAAAGTACTTGCCTGTATCGATGAGAGCAGTCTTAAGAATTACTGCGATATAATGGAAAGCGAATCCGGACTTCATTTTATATTAAGCTTAAGGACAGATATATCAGATGATGTTATGCGAAAAAGGCTGGAGGATAAAGGTATAAATATACATTCTCTTTCAGAATATTATATGACTGAAAATGAGATTAGAGAGCATCAGTTTTTGCTCGATTATACGAACATAAATATTGAAGAACTTTCACAGGCTTGTGAATGTATATATGATTGTATAAGTTAATAAGGGTAGAACAAACTAAAGGGGAATAGATAATGATATATAATATTGCGGATTATGGCGCAGTGGCAGATGGCTTTACAAAGAGTACAGATGCCATTCAAAGAGCCATTGATGATTGTACTAAGACAGGCGGGGTGGTATTGGTTCCGGCAGGTGTTTATTTATCAGGATCAATACAGCTTAAGTCTAATGTGGATTTTCATCTTGAGCAGGGAGCCGTGCTTCGTTCAAGCCTTGATGAAAAGGATATGATAGATTTTTCAAAGGATTTTGAGGATGACAATAAAGATACCGGCTGGGAGGGCGGCTGCTTTTTGTATGCCTGCCATGCTCGAAATATTTCAATTACAGGGAAAGGCATGATAGACGGACAGGGTAGAAATGTATTTTTTGATGATGAACCTGAGGACTCCGAGCATGAATGTCCTTTAAATGTAAAGGGTTTTAGACCAAGAATGAGTTTTCTGGAAGATGTTGATAATCTTGTGGTATCCGATATTACATTTTATGATTCTGCTTTTTGGACTCTTCATATGGCAGGATGTAAAAATGTACGTATAGAGAATATTGTAATTGATAATAATAAAAGAGGTCCAAACAATGATGGAATAGATCCTGATTGCTGCAGTAACGTTATTATAAGAGGCTGCAGAATTATAACCGGAGATGACAGTATTGTACTTAAATCCACAGCTCCAATGTATCGTAAATATGGTGAGTGTAAGGATATTATTATAAGCGGTTGCTTTTTATCCTCAAGCTGCAGCGCTATAAAAATTGGAACGGAGACCTATGGTGATATCCACGATATAGTGGTTTCAGATTGTATTATACGAGACAGTATCAGAGGCATAGGAATTTGGTCCAGAGATGGCGGAGAAATATACAATATAAGTATTCATCATGTTATGGGAAATACAAGAAATTTCTCAGATAGTAAGGTAAGGTCAGAGGGAGTGTGTACCTGGTGGGGCGAAGGCGAACCGATTTTTGCCTCAGCAACGAAAAGAGAAAATGTAGACAGGCTTCCCGGGAAAATACATAACATATATCTGGATCATATAAATATGACCTCGGAAGCACCGATTATTCT
>JAILBM010000206.1 GCA_024680925.1 Butyrivibrio sp. | reverse complement strand
TACCACTTTTTTCTTCTGCCATATCTTTAACCTCAGTAAACAGCTTATCATGAATTGTAATATTTATCATTAAACTTACAGTTTAAAATCAAAATACACCTTGAATCATTTTTCATAAAAGACTTGTTAATACATGTTTCTGTTTCAATTATAAATATATTAATTTGTTTATTCACTTTCAGACTCTTCTTTAATATCATTAACAAGTCTGAAATCAATTGTTCTGGACATTCTGTCAGCATCCTTTACCTTGACCTTTACATGCTGACCAAGGCGATAACTCTTCCCGGTACTTTCTCCCACAAGAGCATATTCTCCTTCATTAAATACATAAAAGTCACCATCTATATCAGCTGCTCTAATGAGGCCTTCACAGGTATTGGATAATTCTACAAACATTCCCCAGGCTGTAACTCCGGAAACAACGCCCTCATAGACTTCACCAATATGAGATTCCATATATTGTGCCTTTTTAAGTTTATCAGTCTCTCGTTCTGCTTCTTCCGCTCTTCTTTCAGTTTCAGAAGAATGTTTTGCTACCTCAGGAAGAATCTGATTATAGTGAGCAACTTTCTCTGCATTCATTCTTCCTCTTAGATGGTCCTTAATAATTCTATGAATCTGGAGATCCGGATATCTTCTGATCGGTGAAGTAAAATGGCAATAATAATCACATGCAAGGCCAAAATGTCCTGTACACTCGGTAGAATACTTAGCCTGCATCATACTTCTTAAGGCAAGCCTTGTGATAACCGCTTCTTCGTTACTTCCTTCTATCTTAGCAAGAAGCTTTTGTATTTCTTTAGGATGTACATCCTCGGTTTTGGTATGAAGATGATATCCAAAATTCCTTATAAAAGTAGTCAGATTCGAAATCTTATCAGGATCAGGCTGCTCATGAATTCTATATACAAAAGGAGACTCAAGCCAGTAAAAATGCTGAGCAACGGTTTCATTTGCTATAAGCATAAAATCCTCAATAAGGTTAGTGGCCGTATTACGCTCATAAGGCTTAATATCGATTGGATTCCCCTCTTTATCAAGAATAATTTTAGTCTCAGGAAAATCAAAATCAATTGATCCTCTATCCACTCTCTTTGCTCTGAGAATAGCTGCAAGCTCTGCCATATCTTTAAACATAGGCACCAGCTCTTCATATCTTGAAATCTCTTCTTCATCTTCATCATCAAGAATCCTGGCCACAGATGTATAGGTCATTCTCTCATTAACATTTATAACAGACTCACATATTTCATGATCTATTACACCACCATTACCATCAATGGTCATAAGACAGCTCATAGCAAGCCTGTCCTCACCATGGTTAAGAGAACAAATTCCATTAGAAAGCTTATGAGGAAGCATTGGAATAACTCTGTCTACAAGGTAAACACTGGTTCCTCTCTTTTTAGCCTCTCTGTCAAGGGCAGAATTTTCCTGTACATAATTCGAAACATCTGCAATATGTACTCCAAGATAATATAATCCGTCCTTTTTAGTAAGGCTGACTGCATCATCAAGATCTTTGGCATCCTCACCGTCAATTGTTACCATCTGAACATCTCTTAAATCTTTTCTGCCTTCCATATCAGCGGCACTTACATAATCTGAGGTGCGGGCAGCCTGATTCATTACTCTTTCCGGAAATTCGGAAGGAATATCAAACCCCTTTACAATTGAGAGTATATCAACTCCCGGGTCATTTATATTACCTATAATTTCTGAAACTTTTCCTTCAGGCTTTTTGCCATGAATAGGATCTCCGTAATCAGTTATGGTGACAACAACCTTGTCTCCGGTTACAGCTCCCTTACTACGTTCAATCGGTATAAAAAAGTCATTCTGAAGCTTATTGTTATCCGGAACAACAAAACCATAGTTTTTGGAACCCTGAAAAGTACCAACTACTTCAGTCATATTTCTGGCAACAATATTTTTAATACGTCCTTCCTGTCTCTTTCCTCCGGTAGTACTTAATAGTTCAACCTGAACAGTATCTCCGTGAAAAGCTCCATGTACATATTCCTCAGGAATAAATATATCTTCATCTCTGCCTTCAATTTCTACAAAGCCAAATCCTCTCTGATTGGAAACGAAATTACCGATAAGTCCGCCTTCAGACTTGGCAAAACGTCCACGTGCAGTTCTTTCAAGTCTGCATTCAGATACAAGTTCTTCTAAAGCCTTTTTAAAAAGATTTCTATCGTTTCTTTCAACCTGCATTAAAATTGCAAGCTCTTTTTCCTTCATAGGCTCATAATCCGGAAGGGAAACCAGCTCCATAATTTTCTGCTTGCCAAGTTCCAGTCTTTCCTTATCATACTCGTCTACAATATCGTCAAGACTGATACCTGTCTCATTTTTATCTTTTTCAAAAATAAGCTCATCCTTTATATCTTCTTTGCTGTAAGCATTCTTTTTCGAATGAGATGGTTTATTATGACCATAAAACTTATTCTTTTTATTACTGTTTTTCTTTATGCCCTTAGGCCTGTAATTTTTACTCATAAATCCTCATATATAAAGTCAAATAAAATCATAATACATTTGAAAGCACAATATTTCTGAGCTTTCTTGTAAGTGCAAAGGTTCCGCCATCAACCTTTTGAGTTCCCATAAGAATCGTCATATTTTCATTTGGAAGATTGGCAAAATATGCTCCTAACCATCCATCCCATCCATATTCATCTTTACATGAAATATAACTTGAACGAGATGGGTTCTTGCATACTCTTAACAAGTTATTGTAGGAATATCCAAGTAATCCTGTCCAGTCATCCAAAGCAATTTGCTGACGTTGCGACAATTCTCCACTAACCATATATTTAACTGTAGCAGGCTTTAAAATACATGTATTCCTAAAAGTTCCACCATTTAAAAGCATCTGTGCAAAATTCATATAATCATCTATAGTAGATAAAAGTCCTGCACCACCGGATTCAAAGGCAGGAGCCTTTGCGGC